>DASXQO010000067.1:0-7089 GCA_036507115.1 Candidatus Eiseniibacteriota bacterium
TCCGCGGCGGGGAAGAGGACGTTGTTCAGGATGAGCCGGTACCCCGGGGAATTCTTGTGCAGCGAGAGGTCGGTCGGCGGATCCCCCACCGCGTGCTGGTAATCCTCGGGGTCGTGGCCTCCGTAGAGGGTGAAGGTCCCCTTCCCGAAGTGACCGTGGATGTACTTGGCCTCCTCCGCGCCCGGGACCTCCGCGAGCACCGTGATGGCGGGCTTCAAGAGCTTTTTCTCGAAGGCGGTCGTCTGGCCCATGAATCCCGCGATGTTCGCGACGTGATCCTGCACCAGCATGCTTGGAACAGGATCCTGCTTCGCGGAAAAATCGAACAGCGTGAAGTAGTCGTTCCGTTGCCCTCGAAGCATGTCCTTCGTGCTGGTGTCGATGTTCGAGTACTCGTAGACCAGCGGACTCGGTTCGAGCTCGAAGTTCTGGAACGCGAGGCACCGGCTGAAATCGAGCTTCTGCTGTCCGTAGGGGTCGGCGGGATCTCGGTCGTACTCCGGTCCCACGATGTCGATCCCCTCCGCCGCGAGCGCGATGTCGAACGTGTCCGTGGCGGAGCACATGGCGAAGAGGAACCCGCCCGCCGCCACGTAGGCCTTGAGCGCGCGCGCCACCGCTTTCTTGAGCTCGGAGACCTTGGCGTAGCCCAGCTTCCGCGCGGTCGCCTCGTTTTCGGCGACCTGCTTCCGGTACCATTCGGTGCCGGCGAACGCGGCGTAGAACTTTCCGTATTGGCCCGTGAAGTCCTCGTGGTGCAGGTGCAGCCAATCGTAGTCCGAGAGGCGGCCCTGGAGGACCTCGGCGTCCCAGAGCTTCGTGTAGGGAATCTGCGCATACTCGAGCGCGAGCTGGACCGCGTCGTCCCACGGCGGCGCCGTCGGGGGAACGTATACGGCGATCCGCGGAGCCGTCTCGAGCTTCACCGACTCCATGTTGTTGTCCGCGATTTCGGCGCGGATCTGGGCCACCTGGGCCCCGCTCACGACTTCCGTGCGCACGCCCCGGACCGTGGCCTCGCTCGAGATGCTCGCGTTGTCCGGGAGCAGGAAGGACCCGCCGCGGTAATTCAGGAGCCACTCGCCATGGAACCCCTGCTGCAGCGTCCAGTAGGTGAGACCGTAGGCGCGGAGGTGGTCCGACTGCGTATCGTCCATCGGCACGAGCAGCTCGGCCCGGGCCGCCGGGCCGCCGCCGAAGAGCGCGAGCAGGAGCGCGCCCGCGGCGAGGGCGGGGCGAAATCCACGCGTCACAGCTGGAGCTTCTTTCGGATTTCCAACACCTGGGCGCGCACCGGGGGCGCCAGAGGGGATGCGGGATAGCGTTCGAGGAGCGCTTGGTACAGGCGGAGCGCTCTCGCCGGATCCTGGCCCATCACGACCGTCTCGTCCCCCGCGAGCTTCAGCGCGTAGGGCGCGAGCCGGCTCTTCGAGGTCGAGTCCGCGACCAGGAGCGCGTAGCGGATCGCGGCCGGGTGATCCCCGCGGTCGCGGGCGATCTCGGCCAGGAGATACTGCCAGTGGTAGTGGACGCGCGCGTTCGGGAAACGCTCGAGCCCCGCCCGCGCCGCGGCCGCCGCCGAATCGGCGAGCCCCGCGGTCCGAAGCGCCAGCGTGCGCGCGTAGAGCTTGAGCGCCTCGTCCCCCGGCTCGCGATTCTCACGAATCAGGAGCACGCGCTCGATCGCGTCGTTCACGAGAAGATTGCGCGGGCGATGGAGGGCGAATCGCTGGAACATTACGGCGGCCGAATCGAAGAGCCCCGCCACGAACAAGCGGTGGGCGTCCTCGTACTCACCTTTCCCGAGCGTGTCTTGCGGCGCGTTGATCGAGAGATTCCCGAGAAGCGCGCGATAGAGACCCTTCTCCCTCTCGGGGCTCGGCGGAATGGGCACGACGTACATCGGGCCAAAGGTATCCGACGACTCCGCGGGCGCCGGAGCGGAGGCGATGACGAGCGGGCCCGAGGCAGGCGCCTGGGCGCGGGCATCCCGCGCGGTGAGGCCGCACGACAGGACCGAGAGCGCCAGCGGGACGATCGCGAAGGCGCTGACGCTGGGGCCGATCCTCAACGCGTCTTCCCCGACAGGAGCGCCTGGAAGTACTGGTCGACGAGGGCCCGGTAGCGCGGCGACACGGGGTCGCGTCCGCCGCGGGCAAGGAGCGCAGCGAGCGAGGGCCGCGCCTTCAGGAGCTCGGGCGACAGAGCCCCGGGAGAAGACCGCACGACGTCGACGCCCGGACGTGAGATGCGCCGCCTGGAGTAGTCGCGCTTTTCCACGCTCCGGGGCGCGTCGAGAAGCCGGCTCAAGATCCGCTGCTGGCGTTCCACGGTCTCCTGGTTGAGCCTGCCGCCGCGCAGATCCTGGGCCACCTTCTTCATGTCCTCTCCGGTCTCACCGAGCTTTCCGAGGGTTCCACCCCCTTGCCCGAGCTTCTGCATCGCCTCCTCGAGGCCGCGGCGGATCGCTTCCTGTTCCGCAGCCATCCGGCCCAGCGCGCCCGATGCGTCGGGCGTGAGCCGTCCTTCCTGGCCCTGCCCCCCCTCGCCGCCGGGCATCATCGTGAGCGCCTCGCTGTTCAGCTTCTGCTGGTCGCCCGCAAGGCTCTGGAGCATCTGCATCGCTTCCTGGAAGCCGGTCGAGGACTTGGCGGAGTTCATGGCGTCCCGGCCCTTGAGGAGAGCCGCCGCGGCCTGGTTCAGGGCGATGGTCGCCTCCTTGCTCGATACGAGCCCGCCGATCAGGTCCTCCATCGAGTAGCGGCCGACGGCGTTCTTCTGGTTCGAGAGGGCGCGCCCGACCGCCTGCATCACGTCGGGGGTGATGAAGAGCGTCTTCTTTCCCAGCTCCCCGATGCGGTTCGCGGCTCCCTCGGTCGTCTCCTCGAGCCCCTGCTGGGTCGAGGCGCGCGCGCCCGGGCCGCTCTGCTGGTCCTCCAGAAGATCCTCCTGCGCATCCGCGATCTCGAGCAGGTCCGCGATCGCCGCGTCCATTTTCCGGCCCACGTCGTTCTTTTTCCTGAATACGAAATCCTCCTTCATCTTGTTCATCGCCTTCCGCATTTCCTCGAGCTGATGCTCCAGGTCCTGTGTGCTTTCCTTCGCCTCCTGCCTCATGGACTCTTCGAGCGATTCGACCGACTTCTCGAAGATGGGATACAGCTCTTGCAACCGGTTCTTCTGCTCTTCCGCCTCCTTGGCGGTCTCCTTGTCCATCTGCTTGAGCTCGGCCGCGAGCGAATCGAGCGCGGCCCGCTGCTCCCGGCTCATCTTCTGGATTTCCTTTTCGCCCTTCGCGAGGTCCTTCATCTCGGTGGGCTGGCGGGCACGGGCGAGCGAATCGTTGAGCGCGAGCTGCCGCCGCGCCATGTCCGCGGCGCGCTCCGCCGCCGCCTCCAGCTTCTCTTCCATCTTGAGCTGCTTCAGCAACTCGATCGTCCGTTCGAGATTTCGAACCACTTCCTCCTGGGTCAGCTTCATGTTCTGCATCGCGCGCTCGAGGTCCTGAGGCAACATCTTCTTGAGCGCCTCCTGGACGCGCTGCATGGCGCGCAGGATGGATTGATCGTGTAGCTGGCTCAGAAGTTGATGGAGCTCGTTGAGTTTCTGGACCAGCTCGGAGTTCAGGGCGCGTGACTGCGCCAGCTTGTCGGCATCCTGTCCCAGCTTGTCGGCGGCTTTGTCGATCTGCTCGCGGAGCGCCTGCTGCCCTTCGAGCGCCTTCTGGATGTCCTGCCCCTTCTCCCAGGGCAGCTCGCGGGTGCGCCCGAGGTCCCGCGCCAGCTCTTCGGATTTCTGCTGAAGCTGCTTGGCGCTCCGGATGGCCTCCTCGAGCGTCGCCACGGTCTCGTCCTGCTGCCGTTCCACCGAGGAGAGAATCTCGGCGGCCGAAGGGAAGCGCAGCGTCCGCGATTCGGACCAGGTGACCTGGGGCCCGTCCACCTGGTTTCCGTCCACGGCGCCGACCTCGTATCCGATCTCCTCGCCGGGAAGAAGATTGTAGGAAGCGAGCGACCACGTGTACCGGACCGCCAGCTCGCGCGCGCCGTCCGACTCCTGGTGGAGCGTCTCGAGGCGCTGGGGTTCCTCGCGCACCTGGTATCGCAGGAGGACCTTCTTCACTCCGTAGTCGTCGGTCGCGCCGGCCAGGATCGTAGCGGTCAGATCCCGCGTCACGTCCTCCACGGGACTCGGAGAGACGATCGTGATCGTCGGCGGGCGGTCGGGGATGGACTTGATCTCGTAGGGACCCAGTTCGACCTTCCGGCCGCGCGGGTCGACGAGGCGGATGCGGTAACGCGCATCCGCGCGGACCGGCACGGTGAAGCGGGCGAGGCGGTCTCCCAGCTCCCCCGGCGTTCCGGCCGCTCCGCCTTCGTACTGGAGGAGTGCTAAGTCCACCGACCGGTTCAGGAGCACCTCGACGCGGGCGCGCGTCCCGCGCGGAGCCGCGAGATCGCCGGTGATCGCGTTGGCCGCCTCGGACGAGAGCCCGCAGTAGGCCGGATACTCGTAGCGAATCCGGAAACCGGAGGCCCGCGGCAGATCACGGACCGAGATGCGATAGACCGGACTCACCTGATCGGCCACGCGAACCTGGTAGACGAGGTCTTCGTTCAGATTCGTGATCACGGCCGCGTACGCCCGCTCCCGCGAGCGAGGGCGCGCCTCCTCCGTGGCCCGCTCGAGGGTCCGTTCGTGCCAGGCGTGTTCCCGTTCGGAGGAGCGGTCCTTCGAGAGAAGGCGGGGTTTGCGTTCGGTCCCGGTGATGTAGACGCGCACGGGCACCGAAGCGCCCCCTTCGACCTCCTCCGATCCGGGCTCGACCCGGATCCGGATCGGAGCCAGAGGAGCCTTCTCGGGATCCGCGATGCGCGTGATGCTCGTGACCGTTCGCGACCCGCCGAGGGCCGCGACGCCGGCGAGGAGCGCCACGATGATCCCGAGGCGCTTGATCGAACCGGCTCGCCCGCGCCAGACCCGAAGCCTTCCCATGGGAAGCGAGGCCGCGCGCTCCGCCGCGGTCCGGACCGCATGCTGCGTGAGCGCGTCGGAGTAGCCTGTCCGAAGATCCCCGTCCGGGCGCGCGGCGGGGGAGCGCCCGAGCTCGAAGGCGGTGAGAAGCCCGTCGTCGCTCTCGTGGATGAGCCGGCTCGCCTCGAGCGCGGCCTCCGGAAGCCCGGCGCGCGAGCGGAGCACCCGGACGAGCGCGAAGATCAAGGCGCCGCAGGCCCCAAGGAGAAGCCCCGACCGGAGTGCCACGTATTCGGAGCGATGCAGGGGCAGGAGAAGCGCCGCCAGAAGGGAGACCCCGGCCAGCGCCAGGAGTCCGAACGTCGCGAGGAATCCCGCGCGTTCGATCGATCGCCACACGAGGATCCTGCGCGCACGCTTGAGCTCGCGAAGAAGAGCCGCGTAGGCGGGGTTCATCGGGCGGTCCTCAATGGGTCACCGCATAGGTCACGACGTTGATCGCGAAGCGCATCGCGGCGAGCCTCTTCTCGGGCGGGTCCTCGTGCACGCCCGCGTCCTCGAGCCCGTTTCCGATGTCGCAGTCGAAGGTGTAGAGAACCCGCACGCGCCCGCCCTTCATCACCGCGTACACGCGCGCCGGGCCGCCGTCGTGCTCGTGGATCTTGGGCGCCCCGGAGGGAAAGGAATTTGGATATCTGAAAACGGCGTGGCTGAAGGGAAGCTCGGTCAGGGGAGCGTCGGGGTAGAGGCGATTCACGAGCTCGCGGAAGGACTTGTCCAATCCGAAATTGTCGTCCGCCCAGAGAAACCCGCCCGAATCGAGATAGCTCCGGAGCGCGCGGGTCTCCTCCTCGCTCATCTTCACGTTCCCGTGGCCGGTCATGAAGAGCATCGGGTAGTTCCAGATCTCCGGATCGGTCGGGGTCACGACGGCTTCCTGGTCCTGGCTCACGCGGATTTCTCCGTGCTCCTTGATCCCTCTTAGGAGATTTCGAAGCGAGCTCTCATCCGAATACCAATCGCCGCCCCCCTTGTATTTCAGCCTCGCGATCGTGAATCCACCGTTCAGTTCCTGTTCTCGGGGGGCGGCCGGCGCCTGACACGGCAAGGCGCATGCCATGCCGGCGGCGAGGAACGCGGCCAGAAAAATCCGAGGTCGGTGGATTGGCGAGGAAAATCCGGTCACGAGACTCCAGATCGGGCTCTAAGTGGCTCAATTATATCAGATGACAGCGACGCCGTGCTTCATCCGGACCTACATTAGAGTACCGGCGGAACGCGCGGTGGTTCCGGATCGCGCTGAGGTACTGGGCTTTAAGTGGCGGGAGCGTCGAGTCTTGCCGGTCCGAGGAGCGTGTGGGTCAGCGATCCTTCCAGATCGTCGAACCGGAACCACACCGCATGGAGCGTGCTCCCCATCCGCTGGCCCGGATTTACACAGATCGTTGAACCGAGACGATCGGCGAATTTTCCCGAGACCGCCGGAGACTCGTGGATGTGTCCGTGGAGTGATAGGATCGGGCTCTGCCCCTCGAGAAACTTGCGCACCTCGCGGGAGCCGACGTGGACTTCGCCGTGGATCAGATCGAGAGCGGTTCCGTGCGGCGGACCGTGGAACACGCAGACGAGGGGCCGGCGCTCGGGGCGAAGCTCGCGGCCGAGCATCTCTAGGTCGCGCCCGATCCACTCCTCCCATTCCCGCCCGCGAAAATCGAACGGCTGTACCGAGCCGTCCTCCCGGCTCCGAAACCCGTCCAGGCGCACGGGGCCTTCGAGGCCTTCCTCCCAGCGTTCCCAATCTTTCAATGCGAACGGAGTCAGGCTCACCGAGCCGAGCCCCGCGATCCACACGAGGCCGTCCAGCTGGCGCACCGCGCAGTGGATGTGATGGAAGCGGTCGATGCCGGATCCCAGGAGCACGGGCAGATTCGCGCGCCAGTCGTCGTTTCCCATGATGTAGAAGAGGCCGGCCGAGCCCTTCTCCTCGCGATATTCGCGCAGAAGGGGAATCAGGAACTCCTGGTAGAAGCCGCGCTGCTCGACGACGGTCGCGTGGGGGGCGAGGTCGCCCCCCAGGATGACCGAGCGCACCCCGAGCTTCCGCGCGAGCGTGAA
>DASXQO010000068.1:0-13310 GCA_036507115.1 Candidatus Eiseniibacteriota bacterium
CTCGTCGATCGCCTTCCAGATCCGCGCGGCCGCGAGATCCATGTCCCGCATCGTGAAGGCGTCCAGCAACCTATCCAGGTTCGGTTCAAGGAAGTCCTGAACGTCCCCCGAGGAGGAAAATCCGCGGTTGGCCAGCAGGCTGGCGAACGTATGGGAAATTCCGAGTTGAACGGCAAGCTCCTGGGCGCGCTCCGGGGCGGCAGGACTCCGGAGCACCCAGGCCTTGGGCGTGGATGCACGCAATTCATGCCTCAGCTTTGGTCAGGGGCGGGAGTGACGATTGCCTACCATCCTAACATCTTGAAAATACGGGTGTCAACGGGGTTTGCGCAGATTGTGCGGATCCCGATCCGGCCTCAGAGCAAAAATCCCCCCGACAGGG
The DNA here is from genome assembly GCA_036507115.1 of Candidatus Eiseniibacteriota bacterium. GTDB lineage: Bacteria > Eisenbacteria > RBG-16-71-46 > SZUA-252 > SZUA-252 > WS-7. Next base: position 383 of record DASXQO010000068.1, read on the forward strand.
TCAGGGTAGAGCCGGTGATGTAGCCGGATTCGTGGGACAGGAGAAAAAGTGCCGCACGGGCGACTTCCTGAGGCGTACCAAGCCGGCGCGCCGGGATCGACCGGGCGAGCAGGGCGGCGCTCCGCGTGGGGATCCCGGTCCGAATCACCCCAGGCAGAATCATGTTCACGGTGATGCCGTTCCCCGCCTCTTCATGCGCGACGCTCCGCGCCAGGGTCAAGAGGGCAACTTTGGCCGCGCGGTACGCGTGGGCGCGCGCCGCCGCCCGCGGGGAATCTCCCCCCGCGACGCCGAACAGCACGATTCGCCCGTAGCGCCGCCTCCTCATGCCGGGAAGGGCCTCCTGGATCGCGTAGATCGCGCTCGTCACGTTCGAGCGCGCGAGCGCCTCCCAGCGCTCGCCGCTCAGCCGGGACCAGGACCCTTCCCAATAATCCCCCACGGCGTGGACCAGGAGGTCCGGCCCGCCCACGCTCGATGCGGCCCGGCGGAACGCGGCGCGCACCTGTGCGTTCTTCTCGGCGTCGGACCGGAGCGTGAGGAGCGAGGTTCCGCGCGCGCGGGCGATCGCGCGGAGCTCGGCGAGCGCTTCCGGGCGCCGGCCCGTGGCCAGCACACGGGCGCCCGCACGCGCCAGGGCGAGCGCCACGGCCCGTCCCAAGCCGCGGGAACCTCCCAGGACGAGCGCGGATCGGCCGCTGAAGGGACCCTCAGAGCCGAGGGCGGAGGCGGTTGTGCGATGCACAGGGTGTGCTACTATAGGCGGCTCCGGACGCAAGTCAACCAACCCGACGGGAGAAGCATGAACGACCAGCGCTGGGAAGAAGTCCTGCGCCGATTGGACAAGCAATTCGGCAGCCTCGAGTTCGACGAGGTCGAGGACGAAGAGACGCACGCGGTCGTCGAGTCGGTGGCCTGGCGGAGCCCCATGGGACGGATGAAGCTGACGCGCACTACGCGTCCCCTGGTCGTGGACAAGAAACTCCACTACTCGAATCGGGCGGGCGGCGGATCCTACGTCGAATACGTCTACTCCGACACGGAGACGACGAGCCGGATCCGCCTCTATCGCTGGTCCGAGGCCCTCAACGACTGGGAAGAAATCGACGCGAGCGCGTTCGGCGAAGCTCCGAGCCGCTGACGGAAGAGAATGGACCACAATCTCGGCCTGGAGCTGGTACGCGTCACCGAAGCGGCCGCCCTCGCCTGCGCGCGCTGGATGGGGCGCGGCGACAAGAATGCCGCCGATCAGGCCGCGGTCACGGCGATGCGGCGCGTCTTCGACATCGTCGACATCCAGGGAACGGTCGTCATCGGCGAGGGAGAGCGGGATGAGGCGCCGATGCTCTACATCGGCGAATCGGTCGGTTCGGGCAAGGGCCCCGAAGTCGACATCGCGCTCGATCCCCTGGAGTGCACCAACTCCGTCGCCTACGGGCGTCCCAACGCCCTTTCGGTGATCGCGCTCGCGGAGCGCGGCCACCTCCTCCACGCTCCCGACACCTACATGGAGAAGATCGCCGTCGGACCCAGGGCCGCGGCGGTGATCGATCTCAACCGCCCCGTCGAACAGAATCTCGAGGCCGTCGCGGGAGCCAAGGGTTACGAGCTCGAGGATCTCACCGTGGTCGTGCTGGACCGGCCGAGGCACGAGGCGCTGATCCAGCGGATCCGCCGCACAGGCGCGCGGATTCACCTCATCCCCGACGGAGACGTCGCCGCGGCGATCGCCACCGCGATCGATTCGACCGGCGTCGACATCCTGCTTGGAATCGGGGGCGCGCCCGAAGGGGTGCTCGCGGCCGCGGCGCTCCGGTGCCTGGGAGGCGCAATCCAGGGGAAACTCCTCTTTCGGAGCGATGAGGAGCGCGAGCGCGCGAAAGGGATGGGGATCGACGACCACACCCGCGTCTACACCGAGAAAGACCTCGCGCGCGGGGATCGGATCGTGTTCGCCACGACGGGCGTCACGGACGGCGATCTGCTTCCCGGCGTGCGCTTCCGCGCGGACGGCGCCGACACGCATTCCATGGTGATGCGGGCGCAGACCGGCACGATCCGCACCATCCGCACGCAGCATCGGTTCGACCACGAACCCGCCTACCGGCGCTGAACGCGCGTCGCGCATGCCTCCGCCCGAGACGCCCCCGCTTCAGATTCTCGCGATCGGCGCCCACCCCGACGACGTGGAGATCAGCTGCGGGGGAACGCTCGCGCTGGCCGCGCGGCAGGGCCTCACGGTCGGCGTCCTGGATCTCACGCGGGGAGAGCTCTCGACGAACGGCACGGTGGAGGAGCGGGCGGCCGAAGCCGCCGAGGCCGCGCGCGCGCTCGGGATCGAGGTGCGGCGAAACGCGGGGCTCCCGGACGGCGGCATCGACAGCCGGGATCCGGAACAGATGCGAAGCGTGGTGCGATTGTTGCGCTCGCTTCGCCCTTCGCTCCTGCTCACGCACGCTCCATGGGATCGCCATCCCGACCACGTGGCGGCGTCCGCGCTCGTGGACCGCGCGTGGTACATGGCGGGGCTTCGGCAGTTCGACGACGCGGGAGAGCCCCACCGGGCCGAGGGCCGCTACTACTTCGCGTCACGGGTGGCGTTTACGCCCACGTTCGTCGTGGATATCACGCCGGTCTGGGAGGACAAGCGGCGCGCGATCCTGGCGCACCGGACCCAGGTGAGCCGTGGCACTACGTCCCGGGCCACGCCGCTGAACGACCCCGATTTCCTCTCGCGCATCGAGGCCCGCGCGCGGCACTTCGGTGGACAGATCGGCGCGCGTTACGGGGAGCCGTTCCGTTCGACCGAGCCGATCGGATTCCGGACGCTCGACGCCCTCGTGCGGAGCGCGCGCCCCGAGCCGGGCGCGTTCATAGGCTAGTCCGGTATCGCCGGAGGCTCAGCGGGCGGACTTCCCCTCCAGTTGAGCGCGCTCCCGCGTCCAGCGCCCGAGGCGATCCACGTAACGAGCCCCGCCCCCGGAGAGCTTGACCGCGCGGTCCATCGCTTCGATTGCGCGCGTCAGGGAGCCGGATCGGTACTCGGCTTCCGCCAGCGTGTCGTAGAGGTTGGGATCGCGCGGCCGCGCCGAGACCGCGGTCTTCGCAAGCCGGACCGCTTCCTCGAGGTCGCGGTCGTGCGTGGCGAGAAACCACGCGAGCTCGTTCAGGGCGTCCGGATCCATGGGCTTGCGCGCGACGGCCGCGCGGAACCCTGCCTCCGCGTGCGCGTACTCGCTTTCCGCCGAGATCGAGTCGCCCCGTCGCCTCGCGTCGTCGCCGAATCGGGCATACGCCGCGGGCAGGAAGGTCACGGCGTGGATAGCGTAGAGGACCTTGAGCCCCTGGACCGCGTCGGGGGCAACGTCCACGCGGAGGTCCACAAGGCGATCGGACCATCCGTTGGGTCCGCCTCCCTCCCGCACCACGAGGACCGCGGCGGATTCGACCTCCTCGCGCACGGGAGTCACAGACGCGGCGGCCTCGAGCGCCGCGAGCAGGCGCTCGCCCAGCGCCCCGGACGCGGTCTCGAACGCGCGCCCCATCGCGGTGAGCGCCTCGCCGTCCCGCAACGCGACCCCCTGGCAGACATAGCCCCGCCCGGACCGTTCTCCCGCCCATCCCGGACAGCGGCTTCCGGTGAACGCCGCGTGTTCCCCCGCGTGGTCCACGACCGCCATCTGTCGCTCTTCCCGGCGCGGATCGCCGGAGAGGAGGCTGTCGAGCGTCGCGCGCGCCGTGACGCCGCGGGCCATGAGATCGAGCGCCCTCGTCCCGCTCCGCGAATCCGGCAATTCGAGCGACAACCACGCGCCGGCGCCGGCCCGGGCCGTGAGCGACCGCGCCCCGACCGAGATCCAGCGGGAAACCACGGCCACTCCCCACTCGTGGCGCAGCGAGTCGACCGCGACGATCGCCAACGCGGGGGGAGCCGAGGACGGGAAGTTCGAAGCCGGGGACGCGGCGCCCGGAGCCGCACCCGCTTCCGAGAAGGCGAGAAGCATTGCTGCGGCGAGGAGGCAGCGCGGTTCGATCCGGGGCATTACCGCGCGCGCTTGCGGGCCAGGGCCCGCTCGGCGGCGCGTACCACGTCCGGCGCCTTGATGCCGAACGCAGCCATCAACTCATCCTGCTTTCCCGATCTGCCGAAGCGGTCGTGCACGGCCACGAACTCCATCGGAACCGGATGCGACTGGACGACCGCCTCCGCGACGGCGCCGCCAAGCCCTCCGTGAATCTGGTGCTCCTCGGCCGTGACGATCGCGCCGCACTCCCGGGCGGCCCGCGCGATGGCCTCGGCGTCGAGCGGCTTGAGCGTGTGCATGTTGAGAACGCGGGCCGAGATCCCGCGCGATTCGAGCTCCTGCGCGGCCACGAGCGCCTCGTAGACCATGACGCCGCACGCGATGATGGCGAGATCCGACCCCTCGCGCAGCTGATTCGCCTTGCCGATCGTGAACGGCGAGTCCGGACCGGTCACCACCGGCACGGGCTCGCGGCCGAATCGGATGTAGTTCGGATGCGGGTCGTCCGCGGCGGCCACCGTGGCTTTCCGCGTCTCCCAGTAGTCGCACGGCACGATCATCTTCATGTTCGGGATGGAGCGGACGATCGCGATCTCTTCCATCGCCTGGTGGGTCGCACCGTCGGGGCCGACGCTGATGCCCCCGTGTGCACCTCCGATCTTCACCGGAAGATCCGTGTAGGCGACCGTGACCCGCATCTGGTCCGCGCTCCGGCAGGACGCGAAGGCGCCGTAGGTCGCGAGAAACGGGATCTTTCCCGTCGCCGCGAGCCCCGCCGCCACGCACATCATGTTCTGCTCGGCGACGCCCACCTGGATGAAACGCTCGGGGAATTTCTCCGCGAAGAACGTGACGTTCGTCGAGCCGGACAGATCTCCGACGAGCACGACGACGTCGGCACGTTTCTGCCCGAGATCCACGAGTCCGTGGCCGAACCCCTCGCGGGTCCGCTTCATCTCGGGTTTCGCGAGCGTCGGGGCCAAGGTCTCCGCCTGCGGTGCCGCGGGTGTGGCGCCGGTCATGACCTGCGCCCTGCCCCCGGCGCCACTTCCGGCTTGGTGTGGCTCTCGAGCCGCGCCGTCCATTCCTCGAGACTGGTTCCCATTTCACGGAGCGCCTGCTCGGCCTGCTCGCGGTTCGGCGGCACGCCGTGCCACTTGTAGTCGTCTTCCATGAACGAGACGCCCTTACCCATCACGGTGCGCGCGAGGATCACCGACGGCTTCCCCCGGGCGCCGCGGGCGTCCTCGAACGATTTCAGGAGGGCCGCGACGTCGTGCCCATCCGCCTCGATCACGTTCCAGTTGAAGCCGCGCCATTTGTCCGCGAGCGGCGCGATCCCCATCACGTCCTGCACGTCCCCGTCGATCTGTTTCCGGTTGTAGTCGATCACGGCGCAGAGGTTGTCGAGCTTGTAGTGCGCCGCGAACATCGCGGCCTCCCAGATCTGTCCCTCCTGCTGCTCTCCGTCCCCCATCACGCAGTAGATGCGCCGCTCGATCCCGTCCATCCGCGATCCGAGCGCCATCCCGCATGCCACGGAGAGCCCCTGTCCCAGGGACCCGGAGGAGACCTCGATCCCCGGCGTGTCGTGCTTGCTGGGGTGACCCTGCAGGTGGCCTTTGAACTGGCGGAACTGGAGGAGATCCACGAGCGGGAAGTAGCCCCGTTCCCCCATCAGGGCGTAGATCACGGGCGTGACGTGCCCGATCGAGAAATGCCACATGTCGCGCGAAGGATCGTCGAGGCGACGCGGATTCACGTTCATCTCGTGGAAAAAGAGCACCGTCCCGAAATCGGCAGAGGAAAGGGGCCCGCCGCTGTGCCCCGACTGGGATCGGGCAAGGAGTGCTACGATGTCGCGCCGGACGAAGAGAGCGCGCTCTTTCAAATCCTGAACGGTCATGTCGAGGCGCGGCATCGAATCCTCTCGAAGGGTTCGCGATGGGAATGGAGCCCCCTCACGCTACCGGATCAAGCGTCCCACCCGCAACCAGATTCCCGGTCACGCGTTGTAGTACCGCCGTTCACGCGGATCGGCGATCACGCCCGAGCGCACGGCGCGCGCGACCTCCTCGATCCCGTCGCCGACGCGCCGCGAGGCGCGGAATCCCCACTCCCGCTCGATCCGGTCGAAGCGGACGCGGTAGGTCCGGCGATCCTCCTTCTCGGGCTGGATCGAGACCCGGACGCCCGGCACGCGCGTCTCGAGCTCTTCCTTCAGATCCCGGAGCTGGTAGTTCTCGAGGTTGTCGCCGAGGTTCAGGATCGGCGATCCAAGGGACGGAAGCGGCTCGTCGAGCGCCATCACGATCCCGCGCGCGATGTCCGCGACATGGACGAAGGGACGCCACTGCGATCCGCCGAAGATCGAGACCGCACCTTCGCGGACGGCCTGCTGCGCGAGGAAATTGACCGCGAGATCGAAGCGCATCCGGGGCGAGAGTCCGTAGACGGTGCCGAAGCGCAGGATGACCGGTTCGAAACCGGAGTCCCGCGGCATTTCGAGGATCCCCTGCTCGGCGTGCCATCGGGTCTCGGCGTACAGCGAAAGAGGCTTCGCGGGAGATTCCTCGTCCAGCGTCTCCTCGCGTCCCTCGCCATAGACGCTGCACGTCGACGCGAACACGAATCGCCGAACCCCGCTCGCGCGCGCACGCCTCGCGAGCGCGACGGTGGCGCTCCAGTTCGTCTGGATCGCCAGCTCCTCGTCCAGCGCGCACGCCTTGTCCCCCACGATCGCGGCCAGATGGACCACGGTGTCCACACCCTCGAGCGCCTCCTCGTGCACCCGCGGGTCTCGAAGGTCCCGCATCAGAACGAATAGGTTGTGATCGTGGGTCAGGTCTTCGAGCCCGTGGCTCCCGTGGAGCATGCGGTCCACCACGCGCACCGGCCTCCCCGCGTCGAGGAGCTGGCGCACGAGCACCGAGCCGATGTAGCCGGCGCCGCCGGTGATGAGGATCGGAGTACGACTCAACGCCGGACCAGGAGATGGAGGTGATGGTCGGCCGCCGCCGACGGGAGCGGGCCGAGCGGGCGCAGCGCCACGTCCCAGGCTGCCGCACGCAGGAAGAAGGGTCGCAGACCGGGCGAGCTTCGCTCCGAGTCCCGGAGCCCGCGCGCCGCGTGGCGATGGAGCGAATAGAAGAGGTTCGACCCCACCACCCGATCCTCGAATGCCTCCTTCGTCTCAGCCAGAAGCGCCGCTTCCCCGACGATCGCGCAGTAGTAGCCGCTCTCTTGCTGGAATCCGTCCCGGTGGGGATTGTCGGAAGGGTCGCGAAGGAAGGCGCTTCCGGCGTTGTTGAGCGTCAGCGCGAGAAAGCCTCCCGCCGCGAGGACGCGCCCGCATTCGCGGAGCGTCGCGCTCCTCGCGGACGGCGGGAGGTGCTCCAGGAGCCCGAGGCACACCACGAGGTCGAAGGAAGCGTCCCGGAACGGAAGCCGGTCGGAGCGAAGCCGCACCGGGTCCAGGTTCTCGATGCCGGCGCGGCCCGCGTTCCGCCGCGCCCGCTCCAGCATCCCCGGCGCGAGATCGGCAACGACAATTCGCGTCAGACGATCCGCGATCCGGATCGCGACGCGCCCGACGCCTGTTCCCAGATCGAGCCCCCGCCGGAAGACACGCCCCTCGATCGCGCGGAGCAGGAGTCCTGTCTCCCAGGCATCGTACGCCTCGTTCACCGCGCTGGGCTCGCCCAGGCTCAGGACGGCGGCGAGCTCGTCGCCGCGCTCGTGGCGCGCTCCGCTCCAGTACGAAGCCGCGCGGGCCGGATCGTAGACCGGGTCCGTACCCGTCACGCGCGGCTCTGGACGGGCTCCCGCCGCGTCCGTACAATGGCGCCACGCGAACCCGCCGCGCGGAAACGCTCCGCGCGCCGCTTGGACGGGGAGGTGAAACGAAGATGCCCGAGATGGAAGAGCTGGTCAGCAATCCCGCCGTGGAGTGCCTCCGCTGCGCGAGACTTTTCGGACCGGTCCAGATTTTTCATTTGAAAGAGGACCCCCGCCACTCGTACGTGCGGTGCCCGCATTGCGGCGCGAAGAACGAGGTGCGCGCCGAGGACCGCTACTGCATCCGACTCGTCGGGATCATCCCCGAGCCGACACCGGACCGGCCGGGCGGCGAGTACCGCTGAAAAACTTCGGGTCCCCTCCCGACCGGGAAGGGGACCCACGATGTGCCCGGGGCGAGATTTGAACTCGCACGGGGTTACCCATACGCCCCTCAAACGTACGTGTCTACCAAGTTCCACCACCCGGGCTGAATCGGATCACTGGCCGCCGGTCGCGGGTGCCTGCGCGCCTCCGCCCGCCGGGGCCGCGGGCCCCTGGGTGGGCGGCGCTGACGCCGGCGCGGGATTCGAGGTGCCGGACGCGGGCGCTTGGGGCGCTCCGGAGGTCGGCGCGCCCGTCCCCGGCGCCGTGGGAGTCCCCGGCGCCGTGGGAGTGCCGGGCGCCGTGGTCCCGGGCCCGCGCTGCTGCTGCCTACTCCGGGCTTCTTCCTGGATCAGGCTTCGACGCCCGGCGCTCCGCGAAGCCTGGAGCCCGAGGGTCAGGGACGTGACGAAGAAGATCACCGCGAGGGTCGTCGTGGCCCGACTCAGGAACGTGGCCGCTCCCCGTCCGCCGAAGAGGGTCTGGCTCGAGCCGGCGCCGAACGTGCCCGCGAGGCCGCCTCCCTTCCCGGATTGGAGCAGGATCGAAACCATCAAGGAAATGCAAACCGCGATGTGAATCGCGACGATCAGTCCGGTAATAAATCCCGACATCCGAAAACGCCTCCGTTCTTCACTAGGGGGGAATCAGACGCTCAGCGTAGCACGCCCCTTGCGGGGCGGTCAATCGACCGCGGAGGGGCGGCGCTCGGCCTTGAGGAGCGCGTCGCCGATGGCGAGGAAGGATTCGGCCGCAAGCGAGGCGCCCCCGACGAGGAATCCATCCACGTCCGGGAGCGCGGCCAGAGCTGCCGCGTTCCTTGGATCGACGCTTCCGCCGTAGAGGACCGGAGGATGCCCCGTGGTACTCCCCCTCCCCATGCGATTCAGCTCCTCGAGAACCCAGGCATGCGCCTCCGCCACTTCATCCACGGTCGCGACCACGCCGGTTCCAATCGCCCAGACCGGCTCGTACGCGATCCAGAGCCCTGCCCGCGCAGGAACGCCCTCGAGCGCGCGGCCGAGCTGGCGGCTGAGGACGTCGCGGGTCTCTCTCCGCTCGCGCTCCGCGAGGGTTTCCCCGATGCAGAGCACGGGTTTGAGCCCCGCGCGCAGAACCCCCTTCAATTTGGCCTGCACGATCTGATCGTTCTCGCAGAAAAGCCTTCGTCGCTCGGAGTGGCCCACGAGGGCGAATTCGGCGCCGGCGTCGCGCGCCATCTCGGGCGAGACTTCGCCGGTGAACGCCCCCTTGGCCTCCGCGTGGCAGTTCTGCGCGCCGAGCTTCGGGTCCGTGGGACGCCGTTCCGAAGCGAGCGTGGCGAGGACCGTGAGCGGCGGAAAGACGACCGTCGTGAGCGAGCCCGGCGGGAGCACGCGATCGCCCACCGCGCGCAGGAGCGCGCGGGCCTCGGCGAGCGAGAGATTCATCTTCCAATTGCCGGCGAGGAATCGGTTCACCGCGCGGCCCTGGCGGTCGATTCGAGCGCCGCCACTCCGGGGAGGACGCGCCCCTCGAGGAATTCCAGCGATGCGCCTCCCCCGGTCGAACAGTGGCTGATCTGGGTTTCAAGTCCGGCCTGGTGGATCGCCGCGAGGGAATCGCCGCCCCCCACGACGGTGAAGGCTCCCCGCGCGGTCGCCTGCGCCACGGCCCTCGCGGTGCCGAGCGTTCCCTCCGCGTAGGAAGGAACCTCGAAGACCCCCATCGGCCCGTTCCAGAATACCGTCTGGGCGTCCGCGAGCGACTCCTGGATCGCTTCGGCCGACTTCGGCCCGATGTCGACGCCCATGAGGCCCGTCGGGATCGCATCAATGCCCACCACGCGTCCGGGGTCGACCCCGCTCGTATCCGCCGCCACGACGCAATCGCGAGGCAAGAGGAGCTTCCGCTCCGCCTCCGGGCTCGCGAGAAGCTCCCGGGCGAGGGCGACCTTGTCCTCTTCCACGAGGGAGCGCCCCGTCTCGAGCCCCTTCGCGCGGAGGAACGTGAACATCATCCCGCCGCCGACGATGAGCCGGTCCACGCGGGGCAGGAGATTCCGGAGCACGTCGATCTTCCCCGAGATCTTGGCGCCCCCCAGGATCGCGGCGAAGGGCCGCTCGGGCCCGTGCAGGAGCTTCCCCAGCGCCTGAAGCTCGCGCTCCAGGAGGAATCCGGCCGCGCATTCGGTGAGGAACGCCGTGATCCCGGTGGTCGAGGCGTGCGCCCGGTGCGCCGCGCCGAACGCGTCGTTGACGTAACATTCCGCCAAGCGCGCCAGCTCGCGGCTAAAGCCGGAATCGTTCGCCTCCTCGCGCGGGTCGAAGCGGAGGTTCTCGAGCAGGAGGACGCCGCCGGCTTGAAGCCCCGCCGCGAGCCGCTCGGCCTCGGGCCCGACGATCGACTCGGCGAACTCCACCGGCTTTCGGAGGCAGCGCTCGAGCCGCTCCCGCACGGGCACCAGGCTCTGCTTCGGGTCGCGCGCTCCCTTGGGGCGCCCCAGGTGGGAGGCGACGACCAGTCGCGCACCCTTCTCGATCAGGTAGCGAAGGGTCGGGAGCGACGCCACGATCCTCGTATCGTCGGTCACCGTTCCGTCGCCCGAGAGCGGAACGTTGAAATCCACGCGGACGAAGACGCGTTTCCGCGCGGCGTCGAGCGAGCGGAGGGTGCGGAAGGGCACGGGCCCTAGCACCCCCGTCCGAGCAGGAGCAGGGTGTCCACCATGCGGTTCGAGAATCCCCATTCGTTGTCGTACCACGCGAACACCTTCACGACCCGGTCGCCCGAAACCATCGTGAGCAGCGAGTCGAAGACCGCCGAGTGCGGATTTCCCACCACGTCCTGGGAGACGATCGGATCCTCCGTGTACTGGAGGATCCCGCGCATCTCCCCTTCCGCGGCCTGCTTCATCGCCGCGTTGACCGATGCCACCGATACCGCCTTCGACGTCAGGGCGGTGACGTCGATCACCGAGCCGTCCGCGATCGGCACCCGCACCGCGATCCCGTCGAGCTTCCCCTGGAGCGAGGGGATCACCTGTCCGATCGCCTTCGCGGCTCCCGTGCTGGTCGGGATCATCGAGGCCGCCGCGGCCCGGGCCCGGCGCAGGTCCTTGTGCGGGGAATCGTGGATTCGCTGGTCGTTCGTGTACGCGTGAATCGTCGTCATGAGCCCGCGCTCGATCCCGAACGTCCGGTCCAGGACCGACAGCACCGGCGCCAGACAGTTCGTGGTGCAGGACGCGATCGAGACGACCTGGTGCTTCGCGGGATCGAACGTCTTCTCGTTCACGCCGATGACAAACGTCGCGTCGGCGCCCTTCGCGGGAGCGGAGACCAGGACACGCTTCGCGCCCGAGCTCAGGTGGACCGCCGCCTTCTCGCGCTCGGTGAACTTGCCCGTGCACTCGAGCACCACGTCGACCCCCAGATCCTTCCAGGGGAGCTTCGCGGGGTTCGCCTCCGAAAGAACCCGGATCGCATGCTTCCCGACGCAGAGGTCGGAGTCCCGCGTGGTGAAACGTTCGGGCCACGCGCCGTGGACCGAGTCATAGGTGAGCAAATGCGCGAGGGTCGCCGCGTCGGTGATGTCGTTCACCGCGGCGAACTCGATCGACTCGTTTCGCTTGAGCGCCGCCCGGAGCACCAGCCTTCCGATGCGGCCGAATCCGTTGATCCCGACGCGCACGCAAACCCCCTTCAGCGGAAAAAGACCTGCGCCAGTTCGTAAAACTCCCGGTCGACCGTTTTGAGCGAGCCGACTGCCTCCGCGATCGGCACGTCCACGATCTTCATGCCGCGGATGGCGACCATGCGACCGAATCCTTCGCGGCGCGCGAGATCCACGGCAGCGACCCCGAATCGCGTCCCGAGAAACCGGTCGAACGCGCTCGGCGTGCCGCCGCGCTGGATGTGCCCGAGGACGCTATAGCGGCTCTCGAAGCCGGTCCGCTCCTCGATGCGGTCCGCCAGGGTCGCTCCGATTCCGCCGAGCCGCACATGCCCGAACGCATCCCGGCGCTCGCTCTGGACCTGCTCCGGCGCGCCCTCCGCATCGCGCAGCCTCGCGCCCTCCGCCACCACGATGATACTGAAATTCTTGCCGCGGTCGTGGCGGCGCCGGATGGCGTCGCACACCTCGTCGAGGGAGACCGGATATTCCGGAATGAGAATCATATCCGCTCCTCCGGCCACACCGGCCTCGAGCGCAATCCAGCCCGCGTGGCGTCCCATCACCTCCGCGACAATCACGCGGTCGTGCGATTCGGCCGTCGTGTGCAGCCGGTCAATGGCTTCCGTCGCGATCGAGAGCGCGGTGTCGAAGCCGAAGGTGTAGTCGGTGCCGTTCACGTCGTTGTCGATCGTCTTGGGAATTCCGACCAGGTGGACGCCGGCATGATGGAGCTTCACGGCGACGCCCAGTGTGTCCTCGCCCCCGACCACGATCAGGACGTCCACTCCCCGCCCGGCAAGCTCCTGGCGGATCCGGGACTCCCCGCCCGGTTCCTGATAGGGATTCGTGCGCGAGGTCCCGAGAATAGTCCCACCGCGCGGCAGGATCCCCGAGACCTTCTTCAAGTCCAGCTCCTCGACCTCCGACTGGAGAAGCCCTCTCCAACCGTGCCGGAATCCGAGAACCGACCAGCCGTAGGCCTTGGTCGCACGATGGACGACGGCGCGGATGACGGCGTTCAGACCCGGGCAATCGCCGCCGCCCGTGAGCACACCGATCCGCATCGTCCAACCTCCGAGAGCGCC
>DASXQO010000069.1:0-7903 GCA_036507115.1 Candidatus Eiseniibacteriota bacterium
ATTGGTAAACATCGGAGCCAATTCGTTCCGCTTTGAATCCACCCTTTCCGGTATCCCCAGCCTGGACGGTGGACTTCTCGCGAACAATCTATGCTATGGTGCGGGCTCGCCTTCGGGCACGTCCCTTCTTTCGGGCGTAACGGTCGGATTCAACGGGTGGTACCAGGCCTCGGCGGGTGGACTTTCGAGCGCCACCGATGTTACCGGAACCAACCCCGGGTTCGTGGACGCCAACTCGAAGAACTTCAGCCTCACCTCGTCCAGCCCGTGTATCGACAAAGGGACGACCCTCGTCGGCCGACCCTACTCCGGCCTTAGGCCCGATCTCGGCGCCTTCGAGTACGGCTCTGCCACACCCACGGATTTGGTTCCGCCCGCAGCGACCACAGATCTCAGGACTCGCTGAACCGCTCGAACAGCTCTACCACCGCATGAGCATTATGTAGCCACGTGCGCCGCGCGAGCACGGTAGCGCGGGCTGCGTCCCCCAGGCGCCTTCTCAGCTCCGCATCCGCCAGAACGCGCAGGAGCGCGTCGGCCAAGGCGCGTGAACTCTCGGGGGTGAAGAGCACGCCGTCGACCTCCCCGGTTATGAGATCGCGGATGTTCTCCATGTCCGGAGCCACGATCGTCTTTCCCATGCCCATGTATTCGACGATCTTCATCGGCGAGGCGTAGAAAGTCGCCCGCGGGCTGACCGTCACATCCATCGCGGCGACGAACCCGCGCACGGCTTCATGAGGTTGGCGGCCGGTGATCGTCACGCGATCGGCGAGGCCGCGGTTCGCCGCCTCCCGCTCGATGGGAGCGCGGCTGGGACCGTCGCCCACGATCAGGAGGTGAAGATCGTCCCGTTGGGCGGACACTACCGAGAAAGCGTCGAGTAGTAGCTCGAGGCCGTGCCACGGGCGCAGGATCCCGGTAAAGCCCACGACGAGTTTGTTGTGGGCGCCCATACTGGCCCGCACGGACGCGCCATCGAGCCCCGGATGGAACGCGTCCGAATCGACACCGTTGGGCATCACCACCACACGCTCGCCTGGTACCCCAATCGAGACGAGAAATTTCTTGAGTGGTGTCGAGACAGTAATGACGGTTGTGGCGTCGCGGCAGATCCGTCTTTCCATGCTCCGGTTGAGCCGCGGGAAATAGAGTCGCTCGTCGAAGGTCTGCTTCTGGTAGGAATACGGGGAGTTCACTTCGAGGAGGATCGGGAGGCGGTGGCGCCGTGCCGCCAGGACGGCGGCGTAGCTGTAGCTCACGTAGCGGTCGTATATCGCGTCGGGGTGAAACTCGCGGACCGCTCGCTCCAGCAAGAGGGACCCTGTGACGTTGTACGAGAGCTCCCCCAGCTCGTAGAGAAACCCCGGGAGCAGCCGGGCCACGCGCGCCCAACGTCTCTGCCGCGCGGATCGTACGTTCGTCCGTTCCCCGATCAGGGAGACCACGCGCACTTCGTGGCCCAGCCGCTCGAGGGCGCGGACCATCTCGGCGACATGAATGCCCTCGGCGCCGTCGCCCAACGTTCGGTGGTGGTAGAGGATTCTCATATCGGCGGTTCCGCTCCGATCAGCGCGCGCCAATCCCTTCCCCGCGCGACGGCTTGAAGGAGCGCCGCCTCCTCGGCGATCGTATCTCGCAATGCCGGACGAATCACGCGCGCTCGGTAGGTATCGTAGTCGGCCCAGACGCGCAGGACCGCCGCGGAGAGGTCTTCCGCGTCATCCGCCGCGAAGGTGACGACGCTTTCAGGACGCGTGCCATTCTCACTTGCGATGACTGGAATGCCCAGAGCGAGTGCCTCGAGCACCGAGGAGGAGACGCCGTCCTTCTTTGGCGTCCGGACAACCATATGGCAGTGAGACAACGCAGTCAGAAAGACATCGTGGGGAAGGTCGCCGGCCAAGCAAACGCGCTCTCGAAGTCCTGCTCGATCGATGAGCTGGGTCATTGCCTCCGATTGCGAGTCGCCACCGAGCAGGAGGAACCCTGCCTCGGGCAGACGTTCCGCTATGCGACCGAGAGCGTCGATGAGGGAGGAGACGAAGAACTCCGGCCGGAAAAAGAAATACGCACCCACGAGCGGCCGGTGGGAGGCAACGAATACCTCGGTCTCCGCGGGGAGCGGCACGCGTTCGAACGAGAGATACTGTCGGCTAAATGCGGGGATCGGTACGATTGTTTTGGAGCGATTTGCGTACTCGAGGATCCGTTGCCTCACGACCTCGCTGTTGCAGATGATGAAGCGCGGCAGCGCGAACACAATCCGGAAGAGCGGCGCCCAGCGCTTGCTCTGTGATTTCGGGAACAGAAGCTGGATCGGCCCCGCGTGAAAGGTGAGCACGCACGGCCTGCCCAGCGCGGCGCAGGCCAATTGCGCGAAGAGCGCGAGGACGAGCCCTTTGGGAGAGTCGCCGTTGATATGCGTATGGATGAGGTATCCACGCCGGACGTGATGGAGTACCTGCGATGCATAGTGCCTGCCGTTCTGTACGTCAAGATAGTGGCGGCTCTTGATGCGGCGGCTCGGCCCGATGTTGAGCACGCGACATTCGTGCCCTTCTGCCTCGAGGTGCGCCCGAACGAAGGAAATTCGAACGCCCCACCCCGCGCGAGGTGGCGGGTAGGAGCTTATCTCGAGAATGCGCGCGGGTAGCTCGGTGCCGATCACCGCCCGAGCCTCCCACCGACATCCGGCAGATCGAGGCTTATCCCCCCGGCGCGGACCAGGGTCCCTCCGACGCGGATCCCGCCGCGAAGGCTCCCGTTTCGTGCGAACCGGACGTGCGCGATCCGGGCGTCTGTCGCCAGCTCCTCCGTTTCCACCAGGCGCCCAGCCGTGGGTGAGAACAATGCTAGGTCCCTCATGTCGTCTCGTTCGATCGCGATCGCGTGGATGAGGTCACGGTCCGGTATCGGAACGTCGATGAGACGCACCGTGCTTCGGTCCGCCTCGGTACGTCGTGGGAGGAGGAGTGTGCAAATCGCCGCCGGGAAGGCGCGTCGAAGCCGAACGGAAACGACAGGGGCCGGTCTCCGAACTTCGTAGCCGGGCGCAACCCACCCGTCCGATGGCCGTGGTCCTCCCTCGCGTAGAATCGCCTGCGAACCCTGGGCCCCGACCAAAATCAATTCCAGCTCCGGCCCGCTCGCCGACCGCGCGCGAACGTGCGCCGGACCCACAAGGGCGGCCGAGACGCCCGGCGCGAAGTGAAAATGGAGGGTGATGTCGTGCTCTTCGGATCCCGTCAGGTCGTCACGGATGATCCAATAGTCCGGTTTCGCGAAAAGAACGGCGCGGCGATGACGGACGCCCGGGGAGAGGCGCGCGAATCCGTCATGCGAGCCCTCCACGAAATCGATTTCCTCGCCGCCGGCAAACGTTTCCAGGCCCACGTTGGGTCCATGCGACCATTTCAAGCGGCCACGATAGACAGCCTGCGAAACGCCGTCCACCACGAGTGTATTGTGCGCGTCCGACTCGCGGAAGTAGCGATGCCACTCTTCCTCCCCGTTATACGTGAAGAATCCTGGGTCTACGAGCATCGGTTCGCCGAACATGTGCAGCTCGAACGCAAGTGCGTCTGCATGGCCGTGCGCGGAGGAAGCGATGCCGTTCCGTGGAACCCCGTGCGCGATTGGGCCTGCGTCGAACCAAAGCGTGTGACCGCCCCGGCCGGTGCCGGACCGGAGGATCGCGTACCCACTTGATCGAAGAAGCTCGGATCCTCGATCCGTTTCCGGCGAGGCTTCCAGGCGCTCGTAGCGGTCCCAACCCTTCGTGCCGACGAGCCACGCCGCGTCGGCTGGAAAATCCCCCGCCGCGCCCTTCCAGCTGCTCCGTCCGAAGAGCGAGGCACCGAGGGCGAGGTAAGGGCGGAAGTCCCATGCGGATCCCTGCTCCAACGCCAGCGCCTTTCCCTCGTCCGCGTCGCCAATCATGGGGACCGCCCCATCGGATCCCGTCATCGCGAGCGCGAAGTCGAAGGCCCGGCAGAGAGTTTCTTCCAGCGCCGGAGGCGCCGGGACACCCCGTCGGCGTGCGTGCAGGTAGCTCTGGACGTAAAACCCGAGCGTGAAGTAGTGATACCCGATCGCCTGCTCAACTGTGCCACCATCCGCATGGAACTGGCGCGAAGCTTCCTCCACAAGCGCTCGGAATGCGCGGCGCTCCCACCCTTCCGACTTTTGCGTCGGGCGTATGGAGGCGTGCAGGATCTGAAGCCCGGTCAGCTCGCCGACGAGGTGGTTGTATGGACTGAAATAATAGGAAAGGTGCCCCGCAAGATAGCGCGCGTGTTGCCTGAGGGAGGGCCGGATCCGCCCGCGTTGCGCGGGACCCAGGGCCCGAGAACCCTCGAGAAGCGAGAGGGTCCAACACCACGCGAGCGCGCGGACCGCCACCTCCAGCGCACTTGTCCAGTTAACGCCTCTCAGGTAGGGGTTGGAGGCGATCCAGTCATCGATGAGGGCGACGGCGCGGGCCGCGTATCGCTCATCTCCCGATAGTCGGTAGGCCTTGCCGAGCGTCGGTAGGAACTGGTGACGATTCAGCTCCCACACGAACTTTACATCTCCCGATCCTGTGTCACCCCCGAAGATGTCGATCCTCCTGTAGAAGGCCCCGGGCCATTCGCGACCGGAGATAGGATCGGAGCGCCATGGGATCCGATCAGGATACGACAGACGGTGTCCCAGGATCCGGAACTGCCCGCACAGGACTTCGTCAGCCTCGACCAACAGGCGCTCGGTGTACTGAGACGCACGCTCGCGGATCGATGCGGCGACCAGAGCTTCCTCGTACGGCTCGAGCCAAGGCGAAGGAAACGGCGCCTCGTGGGTAGCCTCCCCCTCGGCTGGGGACCGAGCGCCATCCAGTCCCGCCGCGTGAAGCGGCTCTTCCAGCGCCCCCCGGAGGGCGCCCATCGACCGGTAGGCGATCTCGCGAGGACTCATGGCGAGAAGCTTTCGGAGGGCGTTGCTCATCAGGCCGGCATCCCCCGCCGGGCGGCGGCCAGCCAGTGCCGTATGCGCGCTCTGAACCATGGATCCAAGTAGGCCCGTTCGAGAATCGGCCCGATACGCGTCGCGTGGAGCAGCCCCTGGATTGCGAGTGCCGCGCGGGCCGGGGACCAGCGGATGATCCGTCGCTCCCACTTCTTGAGCAGGGCGTCCACGACGTAAAGGCACGTGGTGGGTGGCACGGGCATCCCCTCGAAGTATCCCTCCAGAAACGCCTCGGTCAGCATCTGCAGGCGCTCGTGATTCACTCGAGGATTGCTGAGGGCGAACACTTCCACCTCCACAACGAAAGCCGCGATGTCTAGGCTGCAATCGCCTTCCAGGGAGTTGCCGAAGTCGAGCACCTCAATCCCACCCTCATAGGTATAGATGTGCCGGAGCTTGTAATCTCCGTGCAGTAGAGACCGATGAATCTCCGCCGGGCCAACGGCTCGCGCCGCATCTCCGATACTCTCGCGGAGCGCCTCCAATCGCGTCCGCGGCACGCCCCGCTGCAGGAGACGTTCCATGCGAACATCAATTCCCTCCAGGAATCGCTGCGAGTCCCAGAGGAGTCTGTGTGCCGCGTGAACACCCCGGTGGTAGTGGCGTAGCCAAGCGCCTGATGCGGCTGCCGCCGACGCGCCGTGGCGCCCGCCACCGTAACAGATCTGATCGAGTGGGTCCCCTTTTGCTCGGGTCACGACGATCGCGTGGAACTCGGGCAGATGAAGGAGCGGCCGCACCACGCCGAGCCCTCCTCGGGTGGCGGAGAAATAGCGGTGCGCCCGGAGGAGCGCCTCGTATTCTCCAGCCGCGAGCTGGGCCGCGCGCGACGAGGCGTCCTCGGGGAGAAAAGGACCGTTCCGCGCTTCCCGGCGGACTTTCACGAACGCGTCGAGGGTCGCGCGTATGTCGCGCAACTCTATCCGTAAAGGGTAAAGCACGGAGTAGCCGGCAGGCCGGGCGAGCCCGAGCTCGACGCGCGCTCCGGGATCGCCCAGCTCTTGACGCAGTGTGTCGGCATGGGCGCCCGATCGAAGGATCTCGAGTAGGCGCTCGCCCAGGGCGGCATAAGCCTGTGCAGTCCGAGACCCGACTCTAAAGGGCATTGCGTTCGAGCAGGCCCAGAAGCCGGAATACTTCACGCCTGTGATGGTGTCGGACCCACGCCGCATAAATATTGGCGCCGGGGCCGCGGCGCTCCCTGAGGTGACCGAGCCAGTGGGTCACAATATGTTGCAGCAGATGGAGCGCGATAACGGGATTCGTCTCGTCCGGGGCCCGGCCGGATCCCTGCCAGAAGGCCTGGCGTACAGCCTGGATCGTGCGCGATGCGTGGGTCAGCTTTCTCAGGAACAGCTCGAGTTGATGGTGGACGCGCGTCAGGTCATGGAAAACCGAACCAAGCCTCATCGTCGAAAAGTCGACGACCGCGATGTGCGCACCATCCCAGAGAATATTGCTCAGCGCGAAGTCCCCGTGGATGGCGGCGACGTGGAGGGATTCCTCGGGCGCCTCGTGTTGAGCACGGTCGAACTGTCGCAGAATGCGGTGCCGCGTTTCGCTATCCAATGTCGCGCCCGGTGCCTCCTGGAGCCGGCGGAGCCGGATATCCACGTACGCACACATCGCCTCCAAGGAGAAGCGTCCCGCCGGCACGGCGGTTCGCTCCTGGAACGCACGTGCCCACGCTCCGGCCGCATGGAATGCCGTCTCAAGCCGGTGAAGCTCGGTGGCTGAAGGCCGCCCCGCCCCGCGCCGGGCGAGAAGGTCGCTCAGGTTCTCGCCCGGGAATACCTCGGTCACTAGCGCGGGCACGTCGGGGTAGCACGTGATCGGGCGTACCGCCTGGACGTTCCCCGCTCCCGCGAGGAGCTCGCCCACACGCATCGAGTTGTCCCGATCTGCCAAGAGCCGTGCGCGGATCTTTTCGGCTCGACGGGCGTCACCAGGAGCCGCGGGAAGCGGCAGTTTCACAATGCACGCCCGGCGCGCTCCATTGGACTCGACATCGATCCACACGATCGTCGAATGGGGGCGGCGGAGCAGGCGCTTGACCGTGATGATGCCGGGGCCGCCAGTACCGAACACTGCGGGGATCTCCGCCCGCAATCGCGTCAGGGCCTCGGCAAGCCGGGAGCTCTCTCCCGGGTCAGCGCGCCGCTTCATACAGCCGTTCGTAGGCGGAGGCCATCTGACTCAGGGAGAAATGCGCCCGAACCCGCGTCCTGCCCTCGACTCCCATGGCCCGCGCGCGTGCGGGGCAGCAGAGAATGTGGCCGATCGCGTCGGCCAGCGCTCGAGGGTCGCCAGGCGGAACGAGGAGACCGGTCGTCCCATCCGCCACAACCTCCGGATTGCCGCCCACGCGCGTCGCAACGACGGGGAGCCCCGCGGCCATCGCTTCCAGGATCGAGATCGACAGCCCCTCCGAGACACTGCTCATCGCATAGAGGTCGAAGAGCGGCAGCAGAGTCTCGACATCCTGCCGGATGCCAAGAAAGCTTGCGCGGTCGCCCAGTCCGAGCCTTTGAGCGTTGGCCTCCAGCTCTGCGCGGAGGGGTCCATCGCCCGCCACGAAGAGTCGAGCGTTGGTGTGAACGGTCGAATAAATCGAAAACGCTTCAAGCAGTACATGGAATGCCTTGACTGGGCGCAAGACACCTACCGCTAGTACAGCCTGTTCCTGCGGTCCGATGCCCAGCGCCGCACGTCCCGCGACGCGCTCGGCCGGATCGATCCCGCGGTCCGGGAGACGAATGCCGTTATGGATGAGCGCCACCCGATCCGGCGGGGCCTTCCAGTCTCTCAGGATGACCTCCCGAACCTCCTGTGATACCGCGGCGATCCGTCGCAGTCGGCGGCTGGAGATTCGTTTGGCCAAGTTGCGGAATCGTTC
>DASXQO010000070.1:0-5251 GCA_036507115.1 Candidatus Eiseniibacteriota bacterium
GCCTACACCGAGGGCGCGCTCCAGCAGCTCGTGCGCGAGGCGATCGGAGGCCGCATGCGCTGGCTCCTCATCGGCGGAGGGAGCAACCTCCTCGTCGGGGATACCGGCTTTCGCGGGCTCGTGATCGTGAACCGGATCGAACATCTGCGGGTGAACGGAAACCACATCGTAGCGGGCGCCGGCGCGGATCTGGGTGAGGTCGTGGAGGCCGCGCGCGAGCATTCCCTCTCGGGCATCGAATTCGCGATCGACATCCCCGGCACCGTGGGCGGGGCCATCCGGGGGAACGCCGGCGCGTTCGGCAGGTCGGTGGCGGACATCTCCGTCCGCATCCGTCTCCTCGAGGGCACGGAGCTCGTGGACCGCTCCCCGGCCGAGCTGGGCTTCGCATACCGGCACAGCCGCCTCAAAGAGAATGACCACATCGTGGTGGAAACCGAGTTCGAGCTCAAGCCCGGGGACCGCGCCGAGATGGACCGGATCATGGGCCAGCACGCGGCCCAGCGGGCGCGCCGGAAGGAGAAGGGTCTCCACACCGCGGGGTGCTTCTTCAAGAATCCGATCCTCGCCGACGGGCAGAAGGTCGCCGCGGGGCAGCTCCTCGAAGCGGCCGGAGCCAAGGAGATCCGCGACGGCGGCGCAGGGGTCCACGCCTACCACGCGAATTACATCGTGAACATGGGGGGCGCCTCGGCGGACGAGGTGCTCCGCGTCGCCCGCGAGATGAAACGGCGGGTCCAGGAGTCGGCCGGCATCACCCTCGAGGAAGAGGTGATGGTGGTCATGGATCCGCCCGCGCTGGGCGCGGTGTAGCGCCGCCCAAGCGCGGCCCCCGAGTCTCGAGCACGATCGGCATTCGGGCCGAGTCCGCGCCCCGTCTTCTCCTCCGGGAGTCCTTGACACCCCTTCCTTCCGCCCGATAACGTCGCCCTCGCCATGGCTTCCTTTGAGAAAAGCGAGCGCCTGCAATCCTTGCCGCGGTACCTCTTCGCGGAGCTGGAGCGGAAGCGCCACGAGGCCGAATCGGCCGGAAAGGAAGTCTTCGACCTGTCGATCGGAGACCCCGACCTGCCAACGCCCGGTTTCATCTTGGACCGCCTCGCCGAGCACGCGCGCGACCCGCGCTACCATCGCTATCCCACGAGCGCCGGGCTCCGGGAGGCGCGCGCGGAGGTCGCGCGCTGGTTCGCGGAGCGTTTCGGTGTCGAGCTCGATCCCGTCCGCGAGGTGGCGATGCTCCTCGGCTCGAAGGAGGGAATCGGGCACTTTCCGCTCGCGATGCTCGACCCGGGGCACGAGGCGCTCGTGCCCGACCCGGGATATCCGGTCTACACGGCAGGCACGGTGTTCGCCGGCGCGAAGCCGGTTCGTTTCCCGATCCGTGAGGAGGCGGGATTCGTTCCCGACGTGCGCGAGCTCGACAAGCTGGTCACCCCGCGCACCCACCTCGTATTCGTGAACTATCCGAACAACCCGACAGGAGCGGTAGCGCCCCGCGCCTTCTACGAAGAGCTGGTCGCGTGGGGGGCGCGCCGCGACCTCCTTCTCGTCAGCGACGCGGCCTACTCGGAGCTCTACTACGGCGAGGCGCCCTCGAGCATCCTCGCCGTGCCCGCCGCGCGCGACCGCGCGATCGAGTTCCACTCCTTCTCGAAGACGTTTAACATGACCGGCTGGCGGATCGGGTTCGCCGTGGGAGCCCCGGTTCTGATCGAGGCTCTGGTACAGTTCAAGGCGAACGTGGATTCGGGGGCTCCGCAGGCGATCCAGCTCGCGGCGGCGGAGGGCCTGCGGTCCCTGGGAGTCCATGGTCCCGCCCTTCGCGGCGTCTACCGCGAGCGGCGCGACCTTGCTCTGGATACGTTGCGTCGGCTGGGCTGCCCGATGCGTACGCCGGGGGGCGCCTTCTACCTCTGGGGGCGCGTCCCCGAGGGCCAAACCTCGATGGAGTTCGTGACTCGTGTGTTCGACAAGACCGGAGTGCTCCTCACCCCCGGCACCGGATTCGGCGCCGAGGGAGAGGGCTTCTTCCGTATTGCCCTCACCTCATCGGCGGATTCCCTCCGCCGCGCGCTTCAGAAGCTGGAAACGCTCGCGCCCTGGAAGGCGCCCCATGCCTCGCCGTCCCCGATCTCCCGCTAATACCGCCGTCAAAGCCCCGGCGTCGAAAGCTCCGGCGCCGAAAGCTCCGGCGCCGAAAGCTCCGGCCGGGAAAGCTCCGGCCGGCAAAGCCCCGGCCCGCGAGATCCTCGACTGGCTCCGCCTTGCCCGCATCCAGGCGTACGGGCACCTCGGGGTGACGCAGAAAGAGCGCGACCTGGGGCAGCGGATCGAGGCGGACGTGGAGCTCGCCTACGCCCCGACCACGACCCGCAGGCCCGACGTGATCGACGACGCGATCGACTACGAGGAAGTTCACCGGATGGTCCGCTTGCAGATCGAGATGTCCCGCTGCCGGCTCCTCGAGACCCTCGCCGAGGAGCTGGCGCTGGCACTGATCCAGGAATTCGACTCGCCGCGCGTCCGCGTGCACGTGCGCAAGCTCCATGTTCCGGTCGCGGAATTCACGACGGTCCCCGAAGTGATCCTGGAGCGGGTGCGCACATGAAGGTGTTCGTCGGGGTAGGTTCCAATCTAGGCGATCGCGAGTTCCTCATCCGCAAGGCAGTGGAAGCGATGCGCGACCTGCCGCGGACGCTCGTCGTCCGCGTCTCGTCGCTCTACGACACGGATCCTGTCGGAGAGGTGGACCAGCCCGCGTTCCTGAACGCCGTCGTGTGGCTCGAGACCACGCTCGAGCCGCGGGAGCTGCTCTGGCAGCTTCTCCTGATCGAGAAACGGATGGGTCGTGTCCGGTCGCAGCGGTGGGGGCCGCGACCCATCGATCTCGACCTCCTGTTCTACGGCGAGGCGACGGTGGACGAGCCCGATCTCAAGATCCCGCACCCCGAGGCGCACCAGCGCGCGTTCGTCCTCCTGCCCCTGCTCGAGCTCGATCCGGATTTCGTACACCCGACCACGGGGGAATCCATACGCAAGACGATCAAGAGACTTCCTCCGAACCCGCCGGTCCGCAAAGGCGGCCGGTTCTGGTACTGACCCGGAACGCGGGCTAGTGCCGGGACGCTACATCGCGGTCGAGGGGGTCATCGGAGTCGGCAAGACGAGCCTCGCGAAACTCCTGGCCGAACGCCTCGAAGCCAAGCTGATCCTCGAGGAGCCTGAGGAGAATCCGTTCCTCGAGGACTTCTACAAGGATCCCCGGCGCCACGCGTTCCAGACACAGATGTTCTTCCTCGTGAACCGCTACCAGGAATTAAAGGAGAAGACGCAGCCCGACCTGTTCCACGAAGGCATCGTGAGCGACTATCTCTTTCAGAAAGACAGGATCTTCGCCAACATCAACCTCAGCGACCGCGAGCTTCACCTCTACGACCAGATCGCCCCGCTCCTCGAGCGGGACTTAGCACCGCCCGACCTGGTCGTCTATCTTCAGGCGGGACCGGACGTGCTCCTCGAGCGCATCCGCCAGCGCGGGCGGGCGTACGAGCGGCTGATGGAGCCGAAGTACATCCGGACGCTCGTCGAGGCGTACAATTACTTCTTCTTTCATTTTCGCGAAGCGCCGCTCCTCGTGGTGAACACGAACGAAATGAATTTCGTGCACCGGAGGCAAGATCTGGAAGCTTTAATGGCCCGGGTCGAGACCCATCAGGAGGGAATGGCCTACGTGAGCCCCCGTTCGAAAGCGGAGGAGAGATCGTGACGACGGATCCTCGGATCACACGCCCCAAGGTCACCGTCCGCACCATCCGGGACATGAAGGCGGACCGGGTGCGGATCGTCTCGATGACCGCCTACGACTACCCGACCGCGCGGCTGGCCGACGAGGCGGGGGTCGATCTCATCCTGGTCGGGGACTCGGTCGGGATGGTCGTCCTCGGATACGAGTCAACGATCCCGGTTACCTTGAGCGAGATGGCGCATCACCTGAAGGCGGTCGTCCGCGCTCAGCCCCGGGCGCTCGTCGTGGTGGACCTGCCCTTCCTCAGCTTCCAGACGAGTCCGGAGGACGCGGTGCGGAACAGCGGCCGCCTGATGAAGCGCGGCGCCGAGGCGGTCAAGCTCGAGGGGGGAAGGCGGATGCTGCCGCAGATCCAGGCGATCCTCGCCGCCGACATCCCCGTGCTGGGGCACCTGGGGCTTACGCCGCAATCGGTGCACCGGTTCGGCGGCTACCGCGTGCAGGGCCGCGACCGTAGTACCGCGGACGCCCTGCGAGAGGACGCGATCGCGCTCGAACGAGCCGGCTGCTTCGCGATCGTCCTCGAGGGGGTGCCGCTCGAGCTGGGGAAAGAAATCACGCAGGCCCTCCAGATCCCCACGATCGGCATCGGCGCAGGCGTCCACTGTGACGGGCAGGTGCTCGTGCTCCACGACCTGATCGGGCTCACGTTCGGGAAGCCCGCCCGATTCGTCCGGCGTTACGCCGAGGTGGGAGATACGATCCGGAGCGCGATCGCCGCGTTTCGCGAGGACGTGCGCGCCGGACACTATCCATCGTCGGAGGAGAGCTACGCCGCGAGCCCGGAGAGACCCGAAAAGAAGCCGTGCGAATCGTAACCCGCGGCGCCGAGCTCCGCGCGCTCTCCCGCCGTGCGCGACAGAGCGGCATGACCCTGGGTTTCGTCCCCACCATGGGATCCCTGCACGAGGGGCACCTCTCGCTGATCCGCCGTGCCCGGAACGAGCACCACCGGATCGCGGTCTCGGTGTTCGTGAATCCGCTCCAGTTCGGGCCGAAGGAGGATTTCGCGCGGTATCCCCGCGATGAGGTCCGCGACGTGCGTCTCTGCCGCGACGCGGGCTGCGATTGGTTTTTTCTTCCCCGCGTGCGCACGCTCTACCCCGCCGGATTCGCCACGACGGTCGATCCGGGCCCGCTCGCTACGATCTGGGAAGGGACCGTTCGGCCGGGGCATTTCCGGGGCGTCGCCACCGTCGTACTCAAGCTCTTGAACCTCGTGGAGCCGGACGCGATCTATCTCGGCCAGAAGGACCTCCAGCAGGCGCGGGTCGTCCAGAACATGGCTCACGACCTCGACCTTCCTGCGCGCGTGGTGGTCTGTCCCACCGTGCGGGAGCGGGACGGTCTCGCCCTTTCCTCGCGGAACGTGTATCTGACCCCGGCGGAGCGGGCGCGGGCCTCGGGCATGATCCGGGCGATGCGCGAGGGACGGGCGCTCGCGCG
>DASXQO010000071.1:0-5791 GCA_036507115.1 Candidatus Eiseniibacteriota bacterium
CGCCCCGCTGCAACCCGGCACCGGCTTCAGTGAGATCGTGGTCGACCACTACTCCGTCACGTACAACAATGGCATTTACAGCCCCATCGACGGCGGCATGAACGTGGTCGTCCCGTCCGGCGGCAGCGCGGAGGCAGCGATCACGATCAGCTACCCGTCCGAAAAGGGCGCGCTCCTCTTCACCCTCACGAACACCGTTACCGCTACCGCGAGGATCGATTTCACGGGCTGGGTCCGGACCGCGGGCAACAACGGAGAACGGGTCTCGGCCACTGCCTATCTCACGGTGCAGGTGGACAACTTCGGAGACGCGGACGAAAATAATTAGCGCCTGACCTTCCCAGCGATCCCGGCGGCCCGGAGCCCGAGCGGTTCCGGGCCGTTTCGCTTGATTCCCGCGTCCCGGTTCCCTACCCTTCGGTCGCCATGCGAGTTCCCCTGACGGGCGCGGCGGCAGGCAGGCGCCTCATCGTGAACGCCGATGACTTCGGCCTCACGCTTCCGATCACGGATGGAGTGATCGACGCTTTCGAGCGCGGGATCCTCACGAGCGCGAGCCTCGTCGCGACCGGAGCCGCGTTCGACCGGGCCGCGCGGTACGCCGCGACCCACCCGGACCTCGACTCCGGCGTGCATCTCATGATCGTGCACGGCGAGCCGGTTCTCCCGCCCGACAACGTGCCGTCGCTCGTGCGGGAGGGAGGAACGTTTCTCCCAGGATACGGTGAACTCATGGCCCGGTATCTTTCGGGCGGCGTGCGGGACGAGGAAGTCGAAGCGGAGTGGTCGGCGCAGATCGCGCGGCTCCGCGGGGCCGGCGTGCGCATGACGCACCTGGACAGCATGCAGCATCTGCATCTGGTGCCCGGCCTGTTCCGGATCGCGCTCCGGATCGCGCGCGCGAACGGAATTCTCTCGATGCGCTTCCCCCGTGTGCCGACGGTCTTGCGGCGCGCCGAGAAGGGCACCGTGCGGCGCTCGCTGGAATTCCTTCCGCTCCGGCTGATGGAGCAGTCGAATCTGCCGTATTTGAACTCCTCCGGAATTCGAACGCCCGACCGCTTCTTCGGATTCCACAGCGCGGGGCATCTCGATCAGAAGGCGCTGCGGTCGGTTCTGTTCGGGGTTCCCCAGGGGACGAGCGAGCTGGTCTGCCATCCGGGCCGAGGGGAGCCCGACTCCTCGCCGATCGCCGAATGGGGCTACGAGTGGCGCGAAGAGCTCGAGGCGCTGACGAGCCCCGAATCGAGGCGGATCATCGAATCGCAGGGAATCGAGCTGACGACGTTTTCGGATCTGGCGGCGCTGCCGGTTTAGTCAAGCTTCCGCCTCCCCGCGTTTCCGGATTCGCCTGGAGCCGAAAAACCGCGTCGGTGCCGAATTCCACGAGGGGCACAAGGCCTCGCTCGGAGCGGATTCGCGCGCGAAGCCTTTCGCGCTCGGCGGCCGGATAGTCGCCGAAGTGCACGATGATGAGCTTTGCGCCCAGCCCTCCCGCGGCCCGCAACGCCTCCTCGCTTGGAAATCCCTGGATGAGAGATCGGAACTCCTTGTACCTCCGTGAAACGAACCCGCTCGTACCGTCCAGGCGCGGATTGCCGTGGTGGAGGAGATAGAACTGACGCAGGGCATGCGTTTCGTTCTCCTCACCCTCGGCCCGCGGCACGGGAAGTTCCAAGATTGGCTCCCGGCCGGGCCGTGTCGCGAGCCAGGCGTATACGAGCGGCATCCCTTTCTCCGTGGGTAGCTCCACGGTGGAGAGAGGCAGCGTCAACGAGAACGCGATCGAGACTGAGAAAAGCAGCACGACGACCCACCGCCACGCGGAACGGCCGCGCATCACGCTTCGCAAGCGGTCGAACCCGAAGCTCGCGAGGATCGCCAGCCCCAGGAGGGCCAAGCATGCGAAGCGAGCGGGCGCGCGCATGCTCGAGAAACCCGGCACGATGGTATAGAAGACCCCATACGGCAACGGAATCCAGATCCGCGCGCCGGCAACGTGGAGAATCGGGCCCAGGGAAAGGAGGAACGAGGCGACCGTGAGCGCGAGAAAGTACCCCTTGGCCCGGAAGCGTTCCTGAAAATCTCGCCCCAGCCGGCCGCCTCCGAGGGCGACAGCTCCGAGCAAGACCGTCACCAGCCCGGGCCAATAGGACTGTGCTCCGGTGGCGAACGGCAAAAGCCCACTTAAAGCCGCGTTCCGGTTCCACTTCAGGTAGTCCAGGACATCCGCCGAGTAGAGGGCGGATTCCCCGAGGGAGCGTTGGAACTCCGGGAGCAGCCGGTGCTCTCGTATGTAAGGCAGAGCGACGGGCAAGACGAGCAGCAGCGCCGCGGCCGCGATCGCAGCGGATCTCCATTGCGGCATACGCTCGACCACGAGGGACCGCTTCACGAGCGCATACGCGAGCAGCAGGCCGATCGCGATGGCGAGGTAATAGGCGTAATACCATCCAAAGTAGACCTGGACGACGAGGCAGCCGGCCAACGCCGCTAGGTCGCGCACGCGGTACCGTTGCAGGAATTTCAGCCCGAAGAGAATTCCGAGGGGTAGGAATTCAGTCTGGAGCTGGTTCAGCTGATCGAGATTCGCGAATCGGTACGGGCTGAAGGCGTAGAGAAATCCAGCCAGATAGGCTCCCGGGCGGGAGGCGCCGCAGAAGCGCGCCAGCCGGTAGACGGCCCACGCGGATGCGACGAAGGAGAAGAGGACCAGGAAATTGTAGGCCGTTGGAATCGAGCGGGTCATTGCCAGGATCGGCGCGGCCAAGAGCGTCTCGCCCAGAAGATGGTCCATGTAGGTGAGCGTGTTCGGCTCGGGAAAGAAAATCGGGGCGTTGAAGACACCGAGGGGATGCGTGGTGATCGCATGCCAGTCCCACCCGAGAAGGAACGCCTGGATGAGGGAATCGGAGGCGCCGTGACCGAATGGAATCGCGGACGTCACATTCAGTATGAGCGGCCAGGTGAAGAGGACCGTCGCGATCAGATACGACGGCAGAACGAGGTACGTGGCCCACGGAGGCCCCTTCGCAGCGACGTGGCCAGGCGATGGGCCCGGTCTCACCCCGCGACTTCGACCGCGGGCGGTGCGGGTCCCGAATCCCCCACCTTCACCGCCGTCGGCACGTTCACCACGCCCCGTCTCCGCTCCGCCATGATGTACGCCCACCGCCGGACCGAATCGATCAGGACCGTCGCTACGAGAAGGATCAGGATGACGCTCAGCGCGCCGTCGATATAAGCGACGGTGGCGCCCTTATCCGCGACGTAGGCGGGCGAGAGATAGCGGAACGTATTCAGGACTCCCGCGGTCATCGTGCTCACCGTGAGGAACGCGAGCGGAACAAGCGTCACGAGCGCGTAGGGGGCGGGGCGCTGGCGCAGGATGAACGAAGTCCCCACCGCGAGCGCGATCACGGCGAGGAGCTGGTTCGAGACGCCGAACAGAGGCCAGATCGTCTCCACGCTGCCGGTCACCGCGAGATATCCCCACGCGAGGCACACGACCGCGCCGACCACCGACACGCTCACCCAGTTGGTCGTCGAGCCGAGGGGCGCCCAGACGTGCCGCGCCACATCCTGGAAGAGATACCGCGCGACGCGGGTGCCGGTGTCGAGCGCCGTCAGGATGAAGACCGCCTCGAACATGATCGCGAAGTGATACCAGTAGGCCATGAGGTGCCCCATCCCGGGGATCTGGCGCAGGATGTTCGCCATACCGACCGCGAGCGAGACCGCGCCTCCGGTGCGCCCCTGCAAGGTGTCTTCCCCCACGAGCCGCGTCAGCTCGTGAAGATGCACCGGTTGGATTCCGAGCGCCTGGACCGCTTTCGGAACGCCGTTGATGAGGAAGTAATCGGCGGGCTGGAGCGTGGTCGCCGCGATGAGCGCCATGATCGCCACGAGGCCCTCGGTGAGCATCGCCCCGCAGGCGATGAACTTGATGCTCCCCTCGTTGGGCACCATCCGCGGCGTGGTCCCGGAGCCGATCAGCGAATGGAAGCCGCTGACCGCGCCGCATGCGATCACGATGAAGCAGAAGGGGAAGACCTTCATTCCCGGGAGCACCGGGCCGGTGCCGTTGATGAACGGCGTGACCGCGGGCATGAGGAGCTTGGGATGCACGATCGCGACGCCGACCACCAGAAGCAGGATCGTCCCGATCTTCATGTAGGTGGAAAGATAATCGCGCGGACAGAGCAGGAGCCACACCGGCAGCGTGGCCGCGATGAAGCCGTAGACGGGGAGCATCAGCGCCAGCGCCTTCGGCGAGAACGTGAACCAGGAAGCGAATTGCGATTTCACGAGCCAAGGTCCCAGGAGCACGGCCGCGAGGATCAGCGCGACCCCGATCAGACTCCCCTCGACGACGCGCCCGGGTCGGATGCGATACATGTAGAGCCCGAAGATCAGAGCGGCGGGGATCGTCATCGCGACCGTGAAGGTGCCCCAGGGGGAGTTCGCGAGCGCGTTCACGACCACGATCGCGAGGCCGGCCAAGAGCAAGATGGTGATGAAGAGGATCGCCGCGGTCGCGGCCCGATGCGCGACGGGGCCGATCTCGCGTCGCGCGATCTCGGAGAGGGGTGCTGCGCCGTGCCGCACCGAAGCAAAGAGGATGATGAAGTCGTGGACCGCACCGCCGAGTGCCGCGCCGAAGAGGATCCAGAGCGCGCCCGGCAGGTATCCGAACTGGGCCGCCAGCACCGGGCCGATCAGCGGCCCGGAGGCCGAGATCGCCGCGAAATGGTGCCCGAAGAGAACGTATTTGTTGGTTTTGACGTAATCGCGGCCGTCCGCCATCGTGGTCGCGGGCGTCGGCCGCGAAGGATCCACGCGCGCCACCTTGGTGGCGACGAACGCGGCGTAGTAGCGGTAGGCGAACGAGAAGAGGACGATCGCCGTGAGCGGTAGGACGAGCGAGTTCATGGTGAAATCGGTCGCCGGAGGCTCATCGCGATCGGATTATTTCCCCGCTGGGGCTCCCGCGGCGCCTGTGCCGGCCTCGTCCACATCCACTTCGGCCTTTTCGGTGGCGCCTGCCTTGTCGATGCCGGGTTTGCTGCTCTTCTCGGTGTCCTTCTTGTCGCTGGGCTTCTCCTCGTGCAGCACGACCTTGGTGATCACGATGCCGTAGGCGTCCGACCGGTGATAGACGGTCCCCGACACATCCACCTTCTTGTGGATGTAGGCCATCACCGGGTCGTTGGGGTTCTTCCCCGGCAACTCTCCCGCGATGAAATAGATCCGATCCTCGTCGCGGCAGTAGATCGCGAGCGTCTGGCCCGACCGGGCGCAGTTGATCGCGCACTGGTAATGGCCCGGGCCGATCGACTTCGCGCCCGCCTCGAGGAAGCACGCGGGGTCCATGATCTCGCCCACGATCGTCATGTACTTGCCTTTGGCCTGCTGACTCCCGGACGGGATCTTCTCCATGGCGCCGTGGTCGTGCTTCTGGGCGGCCGGCGTGGCTTCCACCGGGGCGGTCTTGTCCGCGGCGCTCGCCGGCGCCGCCTCCGCCGGGGCGGTCTCGGGCGTTTTCGCGGATTTCGTGTCCCCTTGCTGGCGCGCTCCTGCCGCGACCGCGAGAAGAAGCGCCGTGGCGGCCGCCGCGAGCGCGAATGTGCGAATCTCGTTCACCTTCATGAGTCCTCCGACTTCCCTCGGTGCGGGATCGAATTCCTGCCTGGCCGCCGGTTACGGAGCGATGGCAGCCGTCGCGCTGTAGGGCTCGACGGAGGTGACCTTGATGCCGGTCGCGCCTCCGCGTGTGTACACCCGCCCCTTG
>DASXQO010000072.1:0-19083 GCA_036507115.1 Candidatus Eiseniibacteriota bacterium
GCGCGGCATCGCGAGCTTGAGCCCCGCGCCGGCCGAGGCATGCGTCTCGAGCCCGAAGCCCGGAAAGGGGGCCGCGTCGCCGAGCCCCACGCGTCCGAGATCGTCCTCGAGCGCGAGGATCCAGCCGCGCCGGTCGTTCAGATCTCCGTCGGCGCTCGGCCACGCGTCGCGGAGCGGCAGGGAATAGGCCCTGAGCCTGGCTCGGGCGATGCTCATTGGCGGAATTCCACGCGGATCGTTGCCGCGGAAATCATGCGATCGCCAATCCGGCCGCGAAGAGGAGCCCGAAGAGCACGTGGAGCCGGGCGGTGCCGAAGAGCGCCGCGTTGAGGGAGGGCCCGTCCTCACGGACGAGAACGCGCCGGCCCTCGGCCAGCGCGAGGGGTACTGTGACAAGCGGCAGGAGTGCGAATGCCCCGGCGCGTCCCGCCAGCGCGAAGAGCGGCGGGGTGAGGTAGGCCGCGCATAACAAGATTAGATATTCAACGCGCGCACCCCGCCGGCCGACGCGCACCGCGACGGTGCGCTTTCCCGCCGCGCGGTCCCCCTCGAGGTCACGCACGTTGTTGACGACGAGAATCGCGGTCGCGAGCGCGCCCACGGGGATCGCGGCGAACGCCGCGTCGGCGGAGAGCGTCCGCGTCTGGACATAGTAGGTTCCGCACACGGCGACCATTCCGAAGAACAGGAAAACGAAGATCTCTCCCAGGCCATGATACGCGAGCGGCCAGGGGCCCGCGGTATAGGCGACGCCGGCGGCAATCGACAGGAGCCCGATCGCGACCACGACCCATCCGGCGGCCCCGACGAGGTACACGCCCGCGAGGGTGGCGCAGAGAAACGAAACGAGGATGCCCGCGCGGATTTCCGGGACGCTGAGCCAGCCCATCGCGAGGGCGCGGGGAGGGCCCAACCGGATTTTCGTATCCGCGCCGCGGCGGAAGTCTCCCAAGTCGTTCACGAGATTCGTTCCGATCTGGATGAAGATCGCGCCGCAGAGCGCGGCCAGCGCGGGGCCGGCCCGGAAGTGGTGGTCCCGCGCGGCGAGCGCGGACCCCACCGCGACCGGCACGAGGGCGGCGGCGAGCGTCGGGACGCGCGCGGCATGAACCCACGCGCGGGCGCGGCTAACGGACCGGAGCTCGGCCACCGCTCAGGGCAGTCGTCGGAATTTGGAGAAGTTCGGCTTGCGGCGTTCGAGGTAGGCGTTCCGCCCTTCCTGGGCCTCTTCGGTCATGTAGTAGAGGAGCGTAGCGTTCCCCGCGAGCTCTTGCAGTCCGGCTTCCCCGTCGCACTCGGCGTTGAAGGAGGCTTTCAGGCACCGGAGCGCGAGCGGACTCATGGCGAGCATCTCGCGGCACCAGGCGATCGTTTCCTCTTCGAGCCGCTCGACGGGGACGACCGCGTTCACGAGCCCCATCGCGCGGGCCTGCTCGGCGTCGTACTGGCGGCACAGATACCAGATCTCCCGCGCCCTCTTCTGGCCGACGATCCTCGCGAGATAGGAGGCCCCGAATCCGCCGTCGAAGGAGCCCACCTTCGGCCCGGTCTGCCCGAAACGCGCGTTCTCGGCAGCGATCGTGAGATCACACACGACATGGAGAACGTGGCCGCCGCCGATCGCGAAGCCCGCGACCATGGCCACCACCGGCTTGGGAAGGGAGCGGATCTGCTTCTGGAGATCGAGCACGTTCAGGCGGGGCACTTGATCCTCACCGACATATCCGGCCTTGCCCCGCACCCGCTGATCCCCGCCGGAGCAGAACGCCTCCGTGCCGGCCCCGGTCAGGATCGCGACTCCGATCTCGGGGTCCTCCCGGACGTCCTCGAACGCCTGGATCATTTCCTTCACGGTGAGCGGGCGGAACGCGTTGCGCACGTCGGGGCGGTTGATGGTGATCTTGGCGATGCCCTCCGCCTTCTCGTAGCGGATGTCGGTGAACGCGCGCGCGGCCTTCCACGCGATTCCTACAGCCTGGGTCATGAGGTCGGGCTCCTATCTACGAGGGCGACGCGGCTTCCTCGACGTGTTGCGGGGCGATGTTCCAGTGATCCGCGAGCGCGCCCGCGAAGGCTTCGGGCGTTTCCAGGTGGACGTTATGGCCGGCGCCCGGAATGACGACGCAGCGTGACCCGGGAACAGCATTGGCCGTGCGGCGTGCCACCTCGACGTATTTCAGATCCCGTTCTCCGGCGATGAGCAGGACGTCGCACCGGAGATCGTGGAGGCGACCGCCCATGTAGTCGTGGATCCCCTGGCCCATGCCGCGGAGCGAGCCCGCAAGTCCTGCGGCGAGGTTCGAGAGCCGTCTCGCCCGAAGGGTCGAGAGGGTCGCGG
This sequence comes from Candidatus Eiseniibacteriota bacterium, assembly GCA_036507115.1. Classification (GTDB taxonomy): domain Bacteria; phylum Eisenbacteria; class RBG-16-71-46; order SZUA-252; family SZUA-252; genus WS-7. Next base: position 2,339 of record DASXQO010000072.1, read on the forward strand.
GAGGAAGCTCCCACTGCGTCTCGAAGAGAGGCAAGGCGCTCCAGTAGTCCGCGAACCATTCGATCCCGCGCTCCTCGATCCGTTTCGCCAGCGCGTCGTCCGCCTCGCGGCGACACGCGCGCGCGTCGGGATCCTCGATTCCCGGAGAGGCGCTCTCGAGGATCAGCGAACGGACGCGGGCGGGATGGGTCAGCGCGAGGTGGAGGGCGACGCGTCCCCCCATCGAGTAGCCGACCCAGTCCGCCTCCGCCGCGCCGAGCTCGGTCAGGATCGCGTCGAGGTCGCGTGTCGTCTCGGGCAAGGTGTAGCGGGACGGATCGGCAGGGGATTGGGTCCCGCCGTGCCCGGCGAGATCGATCGCGACGACCGCGTGCCCCATCGCCCGGAGACTGGGTGTGAGCGCGGCCCAGTCCGCGCTCGAGCCGCAGAAGCCGTGCAGCAGCACGACCGCCCGGTCGCGGGCCGGATCCCCTTGGACCTCGATGTGATAGATGACGTCCCGGATGTCGAGTTTCACGCGAAGGCCCTCCCGATCGCGGAGACCACGTCGTCCCACACCGTCTGGTGCCACGCGCGGTTTTCCTCACGATCCGTTTGGATTTCCATCACCTCGGTCGCGCGGGCCTCGAGCGAGGCCGCCGCGCGCCGTCTGAGTTCGTCCCAGTTCCGGGGACGCGAATGCGGGATCCCGTACATCGCCGCGACAGGAGCGAAATCGAGCCCGTGCGGCGTTCCGAAGTACCGCTCGAACGCGGCGTGCCGCGCCGCGGGAAGGAAGGAGAAGATACCGCCCCCGTCGTTGTGCACGACCACGATCGTGGCGCCGGTGCCTTCGCCGCGGGCCATGTGGAGGGCGTTCAAGTCGTGATGGAAGGAGAGGTCCCCCGTGACGAGGAGCAGCGGACCCTCCGATGCTGCGCTCGCGCCGAGCGCGCTCGAGACGACCCCGTCGATCCCGCTCGCTCCGCGGTTCGCGAGCACCCGAAGCCGGCGCGGATGCGCGGGCGCGAAGGTGTCGAGATCGCGGATCGCCATGCTGTTTCCCACGTAGAGGGTCCCGGTCTCCGGAAGCGTCTCGAGGAGCGCGGGGAGGACCTTTCCCTCGTGAAACGCGTCCGCGTTCTCGAGGTGCCTCGACACGACCTCGCGCGCCGCGCGCTCCGCCAGCTCGAATTCCTCGCGCCAGCTCGGGAGCGGATCCGCGGATCCCTCGAGCGCCTCCGTCAGCGCCGCGGCGACCTCCTCGGGGCTCGCGGCCACGACTTCGCGCGCCCGCCGCGCGGGGCTCCGCCATGCGCCGGCGGGATCGACGATCACGTGGGCCGCGGCGGGATGCCGGGACGCGTACGCGTGGAAGGCCTTCGACGTGAGCGCCGCGCCGAACTGGATCACGATCTCGGGTCCGTACCGGTCGGCGAAGGTCGGGGAGCGGAGGAAGGCGTCGTAGGAGCCGAGGATCGGAGTGTTCGAGGCGTGCCCGAACCGGACCTGGGACAAAGGGTCGGCGAGCACGGGGTAGCCGGTGACCTCCGAAAGCCGCGCGATGCGCCCGGCGAACCCGGGTGTCCCGTCGTCGGGGCCGCACACGATGAGCCCGCGCCTAAGCGAGCGCGCGGTCTTCGCAAGGCGCTCGATCGCGCGAAGGGGAGGTCGAAGCGGCTCGGGCGCAACCTGCGCCTCGGCCGCGGAGGGCGGAGGCTGCGGGAGGGCGTCGGGCTCGGGAAGGAGCGGCTCGCGGAAGGCGAAATTGAGATGCACCGGTCCCGCCGGCGGCCGCCAGGCCTCCGCGGCGGCACGCGTTCCGAGCGAGGCGGCGTAGTCGAGCATCGCACGGGAATCCTCGGGGGTCCCGACCTCGACGAACCAGCGCACGAGATCCCCGAAGAGCTTGACCTGGTCGATCGTCTGCGGTGCGCCGGTGTCCCGAAGCTCGGGTGGCCGGTCGGCGGTCGCGACGATCAGCGGGACGCGCGCCGAGGAGGCCTCGACGATGGCGGGGAAGAAATTCGCCGCAGCGCTGCCCGACGTGCAGACCAGGGCGACGGGGCGCCGCGAGGCCTTTGCCAGGCCGAGCGCGAAGAATGCGGCCGCGCGCTCATCGAGCGAAACCCGGCCCGCGATCGGAGAGCGGTCGAGCGCGAGCGCGAGCGGAGCCGATCGCGATCCGGAGCAGACGAGGGCGTCGCGCACGCCCGCCGCGTGGAGGGCCGCGACGAACCGGTCCGCCCACGCCACGTTGAGCGCGCCGTGCCGCTCCGCGGATGGAAGCGCGGCGGCGGATGGAAGCGCGGCGCCTGACGCCGCGCGGCCCGGGATCTCTTGATCAGTCGCGCGCGACCGCATCCAGGATTCCTTTCATCTTGAGTTCGGTCTCGTTCCATTCGAGGTCGGGGTCGGAGCCTTCCACGATCCCCGCGCCGGCGAAGAGAAGGGCGCTCCGCTCCCGGATCGCGATGGCCCGGATCCCGACAGCGAAATCCCCTTCACCCGCCGCGTTCACCCAGCCGACCGGTCCCGCGTACCAGCCGCGGCAGGCTCCTTCCACGCCGCGGATCCAGGCCAGCGCCTCCTTCCGGGGCCAGCCGCCGACCGCGGGGGTCGGGTGGAGCCGCGAGACGAGGTCGAGCACGTGCGCGCCCGCGCGGGCGAGCCCGCGCACCGGGGTGCGCAAATGCAGGAGATGGGGAAGGCGCATCACCTCGGGAGCCTTGGGCGCTATCGATTCGCAGAGAGGAGTCAGCGTCTCGAGCAGATGGCGCAGGACGACGCCGTGCTCGCTTCGGTCCTTCTCGCTCTCCACGAGCGCCCGCGCGAATTTCGAGCCGTCATCGCCCGGCTCGCATCGCTGCGTGCCAGCGACTGCCTCCGTGAGAACTTCGCCTCCGGCGAACCGGACAAGACGCTCGGGGCTCGCCCCCAGGAAGGCGTTCCCGCGGCCGTCGGCGATCAGGAATCGGTAGCAGGTGGGGTACGCGGCGCGGAGCGACGCCAGGATGGCGATCGCGTCGGCGGAGCGGTCGAGCCGGATCCGCACCGAGCGCGCGAGGACGGCCTTGGAGAAGGAGCCGTCCCGGATCCGATCGAGGGTGAGGCGGACCCGGTCCAGCCAGGCGGCGCGATCCCATGCGTCTCCGGATTCCGGCTCCCGTCCAGAGTCCACCGCGGCGTCTCCGATTCCGGAGCCGGCCTCCGCCAACGCGCGCCCTCGCTCCTCCTCCGAGGACGACCATCGGGTTTCGATCGTCGCGCCCCCGGGGCTCTGCCAAAAGATCCGGGAGGGGACGTAGAAGGAGGCGTCGGGGTATCCGGGCCAACCGCGCCGCGCGCCCTGCTCGGCGAACGCGAACCCGCCGATCGCGATCGCGCCGGGGAAGCCGGAAGGTTCGGGCCCGTGATGCTCGGCCCGCGCGAGGAGCCGCGCGAGCCGGGGCTTCAGATCCGCGAAGCGGCCCGGACCCGAGGCTTCGAGCCGGAAGACGGCGCCGATCCCTGCCAGGGCCTCTCCGCCCGGCGCCTCCCACAGGAAGGCCGGATGCCCGGGGGCGGCACCTGCCTCGAGACAGTCCCATGGAGTGAGCCCCGGAAGGATCGCGCTCTCGCCGGAAAGCGGACCGTTCGGTCGCGCCGCGATGGAGGAAGAGGTCTCGGGAGCCGTCACGGTCGGCCAGTATAGAGAGCGCCCGGGGGTGCGTGAATCTGAAATCTCGGAGGCTGGCCAAGCCCGCGCGGGTGTCGTATCTTTCGCCGCGTGATTCCCGCCCCGATCTCCCACATGGGCCTCGGCCTCGTCTTGGGGCTGCGCCACGCCTTCGAGGCGGACCACATCGCTGCCGTCGCCGCAATCGCGAGCCGCGAGCGGAATCCGCTCCGCTGCGGGTTCATCGGGGCCTTCTGGGGGCTGGGGCACCTCACGTCGCTCCCTCCTCGTGGGCTTGCCGGTCGTGGGGCTCGGGCTTCGATTCCCGTTTCTGGGTCGGCGCCGCGCACGGGCTCGCGGGAAGCGGGGCCCTCACGCTGGTCATCCTCGCGACGATGCCGGCGCCCAGGGACGGACTTCTCTACCTCGGATCGTTCGGAGCCGGCTCGATCGTGGGCATGCGTGCGGCCACCGTGGCTCTCTCCGTTCCGATCGCGGTTTCGGGGCTCGCGAACACCGGATCGGCACGGTTCCTTGCGAGGGCGGTCTCATTCGCAAGCGTCGTCTTCGGCCTTTCTTACGGCGCGACGACCCTCGCCGGCGTAATCGCGCAGCACCCACTCTTCTGAGAGCAAACGACTTGACGACCCGAAAAGTTGGTGACAATATTCACAATCTTGTCTGAGCAGGGTCTAATTCCGCGTTCGGCGGACCACCCGAGGAAAGCAGTTTCCTGCGATCTTGAGCACTCTCAAGCCAAAGCAGATCATACCGATCGCGCTGATCCTGATCGTCCTGGGCGGATGGTCGTTTTTCGATTCCTTCAGCAACGTGGGCTACGCGCCGAAGCAGCCGGTTCCCTTCAGCCACAAGCTCCACGCGGGCACGAACAAGATCCCCTGTCTCTACTGCCACTCGAACGCCGAGCGCTCCCGTCACGCGATGGTCCCCGCGATGGCGGTCTGCATGAATTGCCACACCGTGGTCAAGACCGACAGCCCCGCGATCCAGATGGTGACCCAGTACTACCAGTCGGGACGTCCGATACCCTGGGTGCGCGTGCACCGCGAGCCGGACTACGTCTACTTCAGCCACCAGTGGCACATCGCGCGCGGCTTCAAGTGCCAGCAATGCCACGGCGAAGTGGAGAAGATGGACGTGATCCAGCAGTCCAAGGACCTCAAGATGGGCTTCTGCATCAGCTGCCACCGCCAGAACAAGGCGCCCACGGACTGCAACACGTGCCACGTGTGATGGAGCCGCGAGGATGAGCGAGACGCCCACGAAGACGAGCGAAGCCGCGATTCCGCCGAAGCACTGGCGCTCCCTCGCGGAATGGAACGACGATCCGGAGGTGCGTGCGCTCCGCGAGCGCGAATTCCTGACACCCTCCGAGGAAGTGACCGAGATCCCGTCGCGGCGCGAATTCTTGAAATTAGTCGGGGCGGGGGCTGCGTTCGCGGCTGCTGGCTGCGCCCGGAAGCCGGTCGAGAAAATCCTTCCCTACATCCGGATGCCGGAAGAGGCCGTTCCGGGAAAAGCGGTCTGGTACGCCTCGACGTGCGGGGAATGTCCGGCCGCCTGCGGCGTCCTCGTGAAAACGCGCGAGGGTCGGCCCATCAAGCTCGAGGGGATGAAGGAGCATCCCGTGAACCGCGGCGGTCTCTGCGCGCGCGGCCAGGCCTCGCTCCTCAATCTCTACGACCCGGACCGCATCCAGGGTCCGGTGGCGGTGGACCGGAGTTCGGGCGCCGCCAAGGCCTCCACGTGGGCCGCGATCGACGTGCGCGCGACCCGTGCGCTTCGCGAGGCGAGGGACGCGGGCGGCCGCGTCGTCCTCCTGACCGGGACCCTCACGAGCCCTTCCACGCGCTCGCTGGTCGAGGATTTTCTGGGGAGCATCCCCTCCGCCGCGCACGTGACCTACGACGCGGTCTCGAGCGACGCGATCGCGAAGGCGCAGGAGCTTTGCTACGGCGAGCGCCGCATTCCACGCTATCGGCTGGACAAAGCCGATCTCCTCCTCACGATCGGGGCCGACCCTCTCGGGACGTTTCTCTCACCGCCCGAATTCGCCCGCGACTTCGCGAGCCGGCGCCATCCGGAGTCCGGCTCGATGTCCCGGGTCGTGGCGATCGAGCCGATCCTGACCCTGACCGGCACGAACGCCGACGTGCGGCACCGCGTGCGCCCCGAGCATCTCCTCGGAGTGGTACTCGCGCTCGCGCACGAGCTTCACGTCAAGAATCCGCGCGCCGCGCTCGCGGGGAACGCAGCGGTCGGCGTGTCGCTCCAGGACTACTCCTCCGAGAGCGCAGAACAGGACGCGGGGCTCAGGCCGGGCACCCTGACGGCGCTCGCGGACGAGCTCTGGGCGAACCGCGGCAAGAGCCTCGTCCTCGCGGGTCCGCAGGCCGCGCCGGCGAACCACGCGGTGGCGCTGCAGGTCGCGGTGAATCTCCTGAACAGCGCGCTCGGGAACGACGGCGTCACCGTGGATACGGCGACCCCCTCGCTCCAGGCGCAGGGGTCCGAGGAGGCGGTGCTCACCCTCGCGGAGCGGATGCGCGCCGGCGAGATCCAGGTCCTCCTGATCCACGGCGTGAATCCGGCCTACACGCTTCCCGCGGCGCTCGGGTTCGGCGATCTCCTGAAGCGGGTTCCGTTCATCGTGAGCTTCTCCGATCGCGTGGACGAGACGGCCCGCCACGCCGATTTCGTGGCCCCCGATCACCACTATCTGGAATCCTGGAACGACCATGAACCACGCCGCGGAATCCGCTCACTCGCGCAGCCCGCGATCGCGCCGCTCTACGGCACCCGCGCGTTCCAGGACACGCTTCTTTCGTGGGGTCGCGCGCTGGGCGCGGGCCTTCTCGCGGGCACCGCCGGCACCTGGCACGAATATCTGCGAGAGCGCTGGAGAAAGGACGTCTATCCGCGGAGCGGCGCTGCCGCGACGTTCGATCTCTTCTGGGAGGGCGCGCTTCGGGAAGGCGTTTGGCAGGCCGGGGGGCAAGGAGCGACGGGCGCTGGTCCGGGCTCGTTCCGGCCGGGCGCCCTTGGAGAGATCCCCGCGACCAAGGCGTCGCCTCCCTCCGGAGGGCCGCTCTCGCTCGTGCTCTACACGCCGGTCACGATGTACGACGGAAGGAGCGCGAACAACGCGTGGCTCCAGGAGCTGCCCGATCCCATCTCGAAGATCGACTGGGACAACTACGTTTCGATCGCTCCGTCGCGCGCGAAGGAGCTCGGGGTTTCCGACTACGAGATGAAGGCCGACGTCGTCACGGTCGACGTGGGGCACGCGAAGTTCGATCTGCCCGTCCACGTGCAGCCCGGGCTCCATCCCGACGTGATCGCGATCGCGGTGGGCTACGGCAGGACCGCAGCCGGGCGCATCGGGAACAAAGTCGGGCAGAACGGCTATGCGCTCGCGCAGGCCACCGCCGGGCGCGTCGGCTTGAGCGGGATCCCCGCGCGCATCACCAAGACCGGCCGGCAGGCGCCCCTCGCATGCGTGCAGGGGCATCAGTACACGGAAGACCGCCCCATCATCTATGAGACGACCTTCGCCTCCTTCCTCAAGGATCCCTCCTCGGGGAACGAGGCGCCCACGCACGAGCCCTCGATGTGGTCGCCCCACAAGTACACGGGCTACCGGTGGGGGATGGCGATCGACCTGAACGCCTGCATCGGATGCTCCGCGTGCATGATCGCCTGCCAGGCCGAGAACAACGTCCCGGTCGTGGGGAAGTCGATCGTGCTCCGGGGCCGCGAGATGCACTGGCTGCGGATCGACCGCTATTACTCGGGAAATCCCGAGATGCCCGAGACGGTGCATCAGCCGATGCTCTGCCAGCACTGCGAGAACGCCCCGTGCGAGACCGTCTGTCCCGTGCTCGCAACCGTCCACGACTCCGAGGGGCTGAACCTCCAGATCTACAACCGATGCGTCGGGACGCGCTACTGCTCGAACAATTGCCCCTACAAGGTGCGGCGGTTCAACTGGTTCGATTATTCGAGCGTCCGCGAGAAGTCGCTGCGCCTGGTGCTCAATCCCGACGTGACCGTGCGGTCGAAGGGCGTCATGGAGAAGTGCACGTTCTGCGTCCAGCGCATCCGTGACGCCAAGGAGCACGCGAAGGCGCTCGGCGTTCGGGTGCGCGACGGAGACCTCGAGACCGCGTGCAGCCAGTCCTGTCCGACCCAGGCCATCACGTTCGGCGACATCAACGACCCGAAGAGCCGCGTCTCCGAGATGCAGAAACATCCGCGCGGGTACCACGTCCTCGCGGACCTGAACACGCGGCCCGTCGTCACCTACGAGGTCAAGGTTCGAAACCGCGAGGAAGTCGGCGCATGAGCGACGTGGTCCAGGCGCAGGCGATCCCGGCCGAGCCGCTCATCGATCCGCGGAAAACCTTCGCGGACGTGAACCGGGACGTTTCCGGGCCGATCGAGCGCAAGCCCGGGATGCTCTGGAAGGTCTTCTTCGGAATCACGGCTCTTCTCACCCTCCAGTTCTTTCTGGAAATCGGCTATCAGATGTACAAGGGGATCGGGATCTGGGGGTTGAACCATCCCGTCGGGTGGGCGGTCGACATCACGAGCTTCGTATTCTGGATCGGCATCGGGCACGCCGGGACACTCATCTCGGCAATCCTCCACCTCTTCCGGCAGCGCTGGCGTACGGCGATCAACCGCTCCGCGGAGGCGATGACGATCTTCGCGGTCATGACGGCGGGTCTTTTCCCGCTGATCCACCTCGGCCGGACCTGGTTCGCCTACTGGCTCGTCCCGTATCCCAACTGGCGCTTCCTCTGGGTGAACTTCCGCTCGCCCCTGATCTGGGACGTCTTCGCGGTGACCACCTATCTCACGATCTCGATCTGCTTCTGGTACACGGGGCTGATCCCGGACTTCGCCTCGCTGCGGGACCGTTCCACGGGGTGGCGCCGTGCGATCTACGGGGCGCTCTCGCTCGGCTGGCGCGGCTCGGAGCGTCACTGGCAGCACTACGAGCGCGCGTACATGATGCTTGCCGGGCTCTCGACGCCGCTCGTGCTCTCGGTGCACAGCATCGTCTCGTTCGATTTCGCCACCTCGCTCCTGCCCGGGTGGCACACGACCATCTTCCCGCCGTATTTCGTCGCCGGGGCGATCTTCTCGGGCTTCGCGATGGTGGTGACGCTGCTCGTGATTCTCCGGAAGGTCTTCAACATGGAGGAGTACGTCACCCTCCAGCATCTCGAGAACATGAACAAGATCATCCTCGCGACCGGGATGATGGTGGGGTACGCCTACGCGACCGAGTTCTTCGTCGCGCTGTACAGCGGGAATCCTTACGAGCGGTTCACCTTCCTGAACCGCGCGGGGGGGCCGTTCGCGTGGTCCTATTGGATCATGGTGAGCTGCAACGTTCTCGTGCCCCAGATCTTCTGGTTCAAGAAATTCCGCCGGAGCATCCCGGTCATGTTCGTGGTTTCCATCTTGGTCAACGTGGGCATGTGGTTCGAGCGCTTCACCATCATCGTCACGTCGCTCAGCCGGGACTTTCTGCCGTCCGTCTGGTCCTATTACAAGCCGACGATCTTCGACTATTCCGTGATCGCGGGATCGTTCGGGTTCTTCTTCATGTGGTTCCTGCTGTTTTGCAGATTTTTCCCGGCGATCTCGATGGCCGAGGTGAAGAGCGTGCTCTGGAGCGCGAAGAAGACGGCGGCGTCGCTGCGCGAAAGTCCACGGGTGAAGGAGGCGGTCCATGTTCCTTGACCGCTTCCGGAAGCGGCGCCCGCCGCGCGCCGTGCTCGCCCTGTACGACGACCCGGACCGCCTGCTGAACGCGGCCGCGATCGCGAAGGAGCACGGTTTCGAAGGGCTCGACGCCTTCACGCCGTACGCGGTCCACGGGCTGAGCGAGGCGCTGGGGGTCAAGAAGTCATGGATCCCGTACGTGACGCTCGTCATGGGGCTGAGCGGGGCGGCGCTCGGACTCACCTTCGAGATCTGGGCCTCGGCGTTCGATTGGCCGATCAACGTGGGCGGAAAGCCCATGATCTCGCTTCCGGCCTTCATCCCGGTCACCTTCGAGTGCGGCGTGCTGCTTGGCGGAACCATGACCCTCGCGGCGCTGATCCTGGCCTGCGGCCTTCCCGACATGAAGGGGCCGATCCTGGACCGGAATCTCACGAACGACCGTTTCGGACTCTACGTTCCGGAGTACGGCCCGGAGTGGAACGAGGAACGGATTCTCAGAATCCTGCGCGGGACGGGCCCCGTGGACGTGAAGGTGATCCGTGTCTAGCGCGCGCGTTCGCGGAAGGGCGCTTGTGCCCGTTCGCGGAATGGCCCTCGCGGCGCTCGCGGCCGTAGTACTCCTGACCGGGTGCTCGCACCGGAAGAGCGCGCCGGCGCTCGAGTACATGGCCAACATGGCGTATTCGCCCGCGGTCCATGCCCAAAACGAGGATCCGATGCGCCCCGGCATGTCGGCCATGCGTCCTCCGGTCCCCGGAACGGTACCGCGCGGCTTCACGCCGTACCGCTACGAGGTGGGGGACAGCCTGATCGCGCAGCGTGAGCTCGTGAATCCCTTGCCGCGCACCTCCGACGTGCTCGGACGGGGACAGCGGGTGTTCATGACCCACTGCGTGGTCTGCCATGGGCCCCTGGGAGACGGTCAGGGCTACATCGTGCCGAAATTCCCGATGCCGCCTTCGCTTCTCTCCCAGAAGGTGAGCCAGTGGCCCGACGGACGGATCTACCACCTGATCACGCGCGGCCAGAATCTCATGCCGAGCTACGCGTCGCAGATCCTGCCCGAAGACCGCTGGGCCGTGATCCACTACGTCCGCGCGCTCGAGCGCGCCGCGAATCCATTGCCTCAGGATCTCAGAGTCTCCGGCATCAAGCCCGATACGACGGGAGCCACGCCTCCCGCAGCGATCCCTGAAGGAGGGAAGCCGTGAGCGCCGACATCTTCGCGCACGCGACCCATCCCCACGGGGAGCGGCTGCGCGTAGCCCCGCTCTCGGTCTCGATGGGGGTGCGCGCTCTCTTCGGGCTCATGGTCCTGATCGGGGTGGTGACCTTCATCCTCGAGGTGAACACGGATCCTACCCGCGCCTACGCCGCCTGGCTCCACAACTACTGGGTCTTCCTGTGCCTCGGTCTCGCCGGGACATTCTTCACCGCGATCCACTACCTGACCGGCGCGACCTGGAGTGTCGCGGTCCGGCGGATCGCCGACGCCTTTTCGTCGTTCGTGCCGATCGCGGCGCTTCTCTTCCTGATCGTGGCGGTGGGCATCCCGCACATCTATATCTGGTCGAGCCCGGCCGCGACGCAGGGGGTGGGAGCGAAACTGATCGCGAAGGGGGGCTATCTCTCCTCCAACCTCTACATCCTCCGGAACCTCGCGTGCCTCGCCCTCTGGTCCTTTTTCTCCTGGTTCTTCGTCCGGAACTCGACGAGGCAAGACGAGACCCGCGACGTCGCGCTCTCCAAGCGCAATCTCAATTTCTCCGCGATCTTCCTCGTCATGTTCGCCCTGAGCTTCACGCTCGCGAGCTTCGACATGCTCATGTCGCTGGAGCCGACGTGGTACAGCACGATTTTCGGGGTCTATTGCTGGTCGGGGCTCTGGCAGAGCGGGCTCGCCGCGATCGCGATCGTCACGGTGATCCTGAGACGGCAGGGGGCGCTGCAGGGCGTCGTCAGCCGGGCCCATTATCACGACCTCGGGAAGTTCGTCTTCGCGTTCGGCGTGTTCTGGACGTACATCGGTTTCTCCCAGTTCATGCTCATCTGGTACGCCAACCTGCCCGAGGAAATCGAGTGGATGATCCACCGGATCTACACCGGCTGGGGAGCGGTCATCATCGCCGTGGCCACGCTCAAGTTCGTGATCCCGTTCTTCGTGCTGATGCCGCAGAGGTGGAAGGAGAACGAAACGGTGCTGCTCACCGTGGCGGCGGGCGTTATCCTCGGACAGTGGCTCGATATGTACTGGGTCATCTACCCGGCGTTTTCGCCGGAGCACGCGGTCTTGAGCTGGAATGAGATCGGCGTCGCGGTGGGCTTCCTCGGGCTGTTCGGATGGAAGGTGCAGTCCTTCCTGGCCCGGCATCCCGTGGCCCCGCACGGCGATCCCGACTTTCCCGCGAGTGTGAGGTTTCACGGATAATGGAAACGAACCACCCGGCCTCCGGCCCGCCGCCGGCTCCGCCTCCCGAGGAGTACGTAGGCACAGCGCTCGCGATCGCGCAGTTCGTGGTCACGGGCGTGCTGCTCGGGCTCGTGGCCACGCTCGCCTATCTCGCGGGCATGCGCTCCGCGGCGACGGAAGGGGGCGGGCACGCGGCCGCAGCCGCGGGGGGGAAGCCCGGAGGCACCGCGAACGTCGCCATTCTTCTCAAGCCAACGCCCGAGCTGGTCGCGGAGGGGAAGGCTCTCTTCGCGGTCAACTGCGCGTCCTGCCACGGCGCTGCGGGCCAGGGGAACGGGCCCGCCGCGATGGCGCTCAATCCGAAACCCCGGAACTTCCACGAGGGCTACTGGAAATACGGAGGGGGCGTCGCCCGGATCGTCCAGACGATATCCACGGGCTCTCCGGGGACGGCGATGGCCGCCTTCACGAACATCCCGATCGAGGATCGCTTCGCGCTCGCCCATTTCGTGCGCACGTTTTCATCGAAGCCCGAGGAGGACAAGCCGGCGGACCTCGCATGGCTCGGCCCGATCGGGGGGCCGGCGGGAGGCGATGACACATCCGGAGTAGCTCCGGGAACCACCCCGGGCGGCCCTCCGAAACCACCCCCGACGATTCCGATCGATCTCGCGCTGATGCTCCTGGCCGAACCGAACGCTCCGGCCGTTCCGGCGGGCGCGAACGCTCCGGCGCCGGCCGAGGGCCCGGGAGCGATGCTCTACGCGCAGCGCTGCGCGTCGTGCCATGGGACATCCGGCGAAGGAGGGATCCGCGTGCGGATGCTGGGCTCCGCGCCGTACGCCTACCTGTCGACGAGGCCGCTTTCGGCGTCGCGCACACCGTGGGCCGGCGATCCTGCGCGGTTCGAGAAACTCGTCGTGGAGGGAATTCCCGGATACGTGATGCCCGGAAACGGAGACCTCTCGCGCGAGGAAATCCGCGCGCTCTACGAATTCACCGCGAGCTTGCGGGCGAGGCAGTCGGGGACCACGGCCTCCGGCGTTCCTCCGGCCCTGGCTCCCGCGCCCACCGGCGCGAACCGGAGCTGACATGACCCTGCAAAACCGCTGGACGCCGTTCTTCATCCTGGGGCTCTGCATCGCCGCAGCGCTCTTGGCCGCGAGTCCGGCCGGAGCGTGGCTGCTTCACCCGGCGACTTCGGTCGCGCGGGACGTGCGGACGCTCTTCTACAAGGCGGTGGCGATCACGATGTTCTTCTTCATCGTGGCCGAAGGCATCCTGCTCGTGGCGGTGCTCAAGTTCCGCGCGAAGCCGGGGGTCCCCGCCGCGAAATGGCACGAGAACGTGCGGCTCGAGATCGTCTGGACCGCGATCCCCACGATCGCGATGATCATCCTCTCGGGGCCCGCCTTCAGCACGATGAAATACATGGAAACGGTCCCGAAATCGGACGTTCAGATCGAAGTGGTGGGGCACCAATGGTTCTGGGAATACCGCTACCCCCAGCACGGGGTCATCTTCGCGAACGAGCCGCTCGTGCTCCCCGCGGGGAAGGTCGTCTCCGCCAACATCACCTCGATCGACGTCGTGCATAGCTGGTTCGTTCCCGATTTCGGCATCAAGATGGACGCGAACCCAGGAAGGATCAACCACGTGTGGTTCCGGGTGGACGAACCGGGAACGTACCAGGGCCAGTGCGCAGAGCTCTGCGGCGTGCTCCACGCCCAGATGTTCATCACGGTGAACGTGGTGACGCCGGAAGCGTTCGAACGCTGGATCGAACAGAAGAAGAAGGGAGCCTAGACACCATGGAAGCGGGCACCGTCGCCGCCAGACCGGCCCCGCCGCACGCGGCGGCCGCTCCTCACGCAAAACCGAGGACCGGCATTCTCAAGTGGCTTCTCACCACCGACCACAAGCTGATCGGGGTGATGTACGTCTGGCTCGCGTTCTTCTTCTTCGTCGTGGCCGGGGCGTTCGCGGTGGTCATGCGGGCCCAGCTCATGGCGCCCGGGCTCCACGTCGTCCGGCCGGAGATGTACAACCAGATCATGTCGCTCCACGGGACCTTCATGGTCTTCTTCTTCACCATCCCGATCATGGCGGGGATCTCGAACTACGTGATGCCGATTCAGATCGGCGCGCGCGACATGGCCTTCCCGCGCCTGAACGCGGTGAGCTTCTGGCTCCTGGTTCCGGCCGGCTCGCTCATGCTGGCGAGCCTGTTCCTTCAGGGCGGCGCGGCGGCGGCGGGCTGGACGAGCTATCCGCCCCTTACCGACCGCCAGTTCTCTCCCGGGCCGGGCATCGACCTTTGGATCCTGGGGCTCCACCTGGCGGGCGCCTCGTCGATCCTGGGAGGGATCAACTTCGTCGTGACGATCCTAAACCTCCGCGCGCCCGGCATGACGATGTTCAAGATGCCGATGTTCTGCTGGACGGTGCTCGTGACCCAGACGATCATCCTCGTCGGGACCCCGGTCCTCGCGGGAGCGCTCACCATGGCGCTCACCGACCGCATGTTCGGGACGAGCTTCTTCCACCCGGCCGCAGGGGGAGACCCGGTCCTCTGGCAGCACCTCTTCTGGTTCTATTCGCATCCCGCCGTCTACATCATGGTCCTCCCGGGCATGGGCATGATTTCCCAGATTCTGCCTGCATTCTCGGGAAAGCACCTCTTCGGCTATAAAGGCATGGTCCTCGCGACCGCCGGGATCGGGTTCATCGGTTTCCTGGTCTGGGGCCACCACATGTTCGCGAGCGGGATCGACTACCGGCTCCGCCAGTTCTTCAGCTTCGCGTCGATGGTGATCGCGGTGCCCACGGGGATCAAGATCTGGTCCTGGCTCGCGACCATCTGGGGCGGATCGCTCCGCTTCAAGACGCCGATGCTCTTCGCCCTGGGATTCATCGCGCTCTTCATCATCGGCGGGATCACCGGCATCTGGCTCGCGCTCGTGCCGTTCGACGTCCAGGTCCACGACACCTACTTCGTGGTCGCTCACCTGCACTACGTGCTCTTCGGCGGCTCGCTCATGTCCATCATGGCGGGGGTCTACTACTGGTTCCCGAAGATATCGGGGAGGCTCTACAACGAGTTCTTCGGCAAGGTGCATTTCTGGCTCATGTTCATCGGGATGAACCTCACGTTCATGCCGATGCACCTGATGGGAATGCTCGGGATGCCGCGCCGCATCTACACCTACCGTCCCGAATTCGCCGGCATGAATGCCATCGCGAGCGCAGGAGCGGCGGTTCTCCTGCTCGGGATGATGATCTTCGTGCTGAACATGCTGCTGAGTCTCTGGCGGGGGAGGCCCTCCCCTCCGGACCCCTGGGCCCACGCGGACGAGACGCGCACGCTCGAGTGGACTGTCAGCTCACCGCCCCCGGCCGAGAACTTCCACACGATCCCGGTCGTCCGCTAGGAGGAGCCTGGCGGAGGCGCGATGCCGCCTCTCCGCGTAGGCCGCGATGCCCGCGAAACCGACCAGTCTCCCGAGCTTCTTCATCGCGACGGTGGCGCTCGTTTTCGTGCTCGTCGTCTGGGGCGGGATCGTGCGCCTGACCGGTTCGGGACTCGCGATTCCCGACTGGCCGCTCGCGCAGGGAAAGTTCATCCCCGCGGCCGAGACGCGCGTAATGATCGAGTTCGCGCACCGCGTCCTCGCGATGATCGTGGGGTTCATGACTCTGGGGCTTGCGATCGCGGTCTACGCGAGCCCGCGCTACCGTGCCGCCCTGGGCGGCATGATGGCATTCGCGCTCGTGATCCTCGCGATCCAGATCGTGATGGGCGGGCGGGTGGTACTCGAGGAACTCGGCGTCGAGCGCGTGGTCGCGCATCTCCTGCTCGCGTTTCTCTTCTTCGCGATCCTGCTCCGGATGACGCTCCGCGCACAGGATGTGGCCCGGGGCGAACGGGGGCCCGCGGGGATCGAAAGCTCCAATGGAGAGCCGGGGCCGGTTCGGGGCGCGAGGGGCTTGAGGGGCATGAGCCACGCCGTCGCCGGTCTGGTGTTCCTCCAGGCGGGGCTCGGGGCCTGGGTTTCATCCGCCGGGGCGGGACTCGCGTGCCCGGATTTCCCTACCTGCCACGGGACTTTCTTCCCCAGAATGGAGGGCCTCGTGGGGATCCACTACGCCCACCGGCTCGGCGCCTACGCCGTGTTCGCGGCGGTGCTCGGGCTTTCGATCCGCTCCGCTTCGGCGCCGCTGCCTCCCAGGGCGCGGTGGCCGCTGCGCATCGCGGGAGTGTTGGTCGCCTTGCAGATCGTTCT
Organism: Candidatus Eiseniibacteriota bacterium; assembly: GCA_036507115.1. Taxonomy (GTDB): domain Bacteria; phylum Eisenbacteria; class RBG-16-71-46; order SZUA-252; family SZUA-252; genus WS-7. The sequence goes on from DASXQO010000072.1 coordinate 18,429, forward strand.
CGGGATCGCGAACGTCATGCTGGCGCTGCCCCTGGCGGTCAGCGCGGGGCACCTGGCGACGGCGCTCGCCCTATTTGGTACCTTGTTGGTCGCGAATCATGAACTCGCCCGTCTCTAGCTACATCCAGCTCACCAAGCCGCGCATCGTCCTCCTCGTGCTCGTCACGGCGGTGGCGGCGCTCGTCATGGAGGGATCGCTCCTCGCCCGGCCGGGGCGGTTCCTGCTCGTGCTCCTCGCGATCACGATGGTGGCCGGATCCGCGAACGCCTTCAATCAGTACTTCGAGCGGGATCTGGACGCCCAGATGGCGCGGACCCGGACACGAAGGCCTTTGCCGCTCCGGCACGTATCCGCGCAGGGCGCGCTTTCATTCGCGATCACGATCGGGGTGATTTCGGTCGCGCTGCTCTTCGTTGTGGGGAATGCGCTCAGCGCGTGGCTCGCGCTCGGGACGATCTTGTTTTACGGCTTCGGGTACACGCTCTGGCTCAAGCCGCGCACCGTTCACAACATCGTGATCGGAGGCGCCGCCGGCGCCATGGGCCCCGTGATCGCGTGGGCGGCGGCGAGCGGGGGGCTCACCCTCGCGCCGATACTCCTGTTCCTGGTCATCTTCCTGTGGACCCCGCCCCATTTCTGGGCGCTCGCGCTCTG
>DASXQO010000073.1:0-2656 GCA_036507115.1 Candidatus Eiseniibacteriota bacterium
AGAGGTACGACGGAGCCAAGAACAGGGTCGCCAGGTGGAAGGGGATCGTGATCGCGAAGGCGGCGGCGAGCCAAAGCGGATGGTCTAAGTCCCTCGCGCGGCGGAGCCCGAGCCAGAGGAAGACCAGGACCGCCACGCTTACCATGGGGTAGCTTTCGATGTAGCCGAAGTAGAGCTGCACGATGCCCAGGGTTCCCAGGACCGCGAAGACGATCGGACGCGATCCCGATCGGCGCGTCAGCTCCGACGCGATTCCCCAGAGGAGCGCCGCCGCGGCGATTCCGCAAAGGATGGGCAGGAGCCCCGCGGTCACGGGGTCGATCGGGAGGCCCAGCGAGCGCAAGACCCACGCGAATCCTTTCCAGATCGCCGCGGCGAGCGGTTCGCTGAAGGGATTCGGATGTCCCGACCGGATCCCGTCGAGCCAGACCGTTCCGTCCCCCAGGAAGCGCGTGCGGGCGACCAGTCTCCAGAGAATCCACGCCCACGGGAGGAGCATGAGCCAGCCGGTCCAACCCGGCAGGGAGGTTTTCTTCTTTACGGTCCGCGCCACCGGGCGGCTTCGTGGGTCGCGGGGCCGCGATGCACCCCGCGCCGCGCCTTTCGCGCGCGGCGCATCGTCGGCGCGGCGCGGTCCGGTGCGAAAGAAATCGATCGCGAGCAGGATCGCCCCCCCGAAGATCAGCGCCATCACGAGCAGGCGCGAGGACGGGGACAGGAAACCGGGTAGGTGGAGCGCCCAGGCGCGCGGACCCGGAGCCTGGCTCGCCCCGGCGACCGCGAGCGCGTAGGCGGCTGCTCCGGCGGCCAGGACGGCGCGGGCGACACTAGATTGATCCATCCGCGCAGTATACCCAAGCGGCGGCGCGCGGCTGGCCGTTCACGAGGCCGAAATCGCCGCATTCCGGGCCCTGTTTCCCCGTTGCGGGGGCCACGCCGGGGAGTAGAATGGCTGCGCTAGAGGCCTATCTGCGCCGGCGGGCACGCCCGGCGCACCACCCCACAACGAGAGGGTCCCATGTCTGTGGTCATGGAGAAGGCGACGAGAAATCCGTTCGAGGTTGCCCAGCGCCAGTTCGACATCGCGGCCGAGGCGCTCGGGCTCGAGGAGGGACTCCGCCTCAAGCTCCGGGTTCCGCGCCGTAGCCTGATCGTTTCGGTCCCGTTCGAGCGCGACGACGGCTCCTGGATGGTCGTCCAGGGATACCGCGTGCAGCACGACGTGTCACGCGGCCCCGCGAAGGGGGGCATCCGCTATCACCCGCAAGTGACCCTGGACGAGGTGAAAGCGCTTGCCGCGTGGATGACGTGGAAGTGCGGAGTCGTGAACCTGCCCTACGGCGGCGCCAAAGGCGGGATCGAAGTGGATCCCAAAGCGCTTTCGCTGCATGAGCTCGAGCGGATGACGCGGCGGTACACGAACGAGATCGCGATCATCATCGGACCCGAGAAGGACATTCCGGCGCCCGACGTCTACACCGACGCCCAGGTCATGGCGTGGATCATGGACACCTTCACGATGCGCCAGGGATTCGCCTCTCCGGGCGTCGTGACGGGAAAGCCGATCTCGCTCGGCGGATCGCTCGGGCGCAGGGAAGCCACGGCGCGCGGCTGCATCTGCGTCATCGAGGAAGCCTGCAAATACCTCGGCAAGCAGCTCGAAGGGATGACGGTCGCGATCCAGGGCTACGGAAACGCCGGCTCCATCGCACACGATCTCCTGCACGCGCGCGGCGCGAAGGTGATCGCCGTGAGCGATTCGCGAGGGGGCATCCACTCCTCGCGGGGATTCGATCCCAAGGTGGTCCAGGCGCACAAGCAGGAAGCCGGAACGGTGGTGGGAGTCGCGGGCGCCGATCGAATCGGCAACCGCGAGCTGCTCGAAATGAAGGTGGACATCCTGATCCCGGCCGCACTCGAGAACCAGATCGACGAGGAAAACGCCCCGCGCATCAAGCCCAAGATCCTCGCCGAGGCCGCGAACGGCCCCACGACGCCGGAGGCGGATCCCATCCTCCATGAGAACGGTGTCTTCCTGATTCCCGACATCCTCGCGAACGCGGGGGGCGTCACCGTTTCGTATTTCGAGTGGGTCCAGGACCTCGCGAACTATTTCTGGTCCGAGGACGAGGTGAATCAGAAGCTCGAGACGGTGATGCGGCGCTCCTTCCGCGACGTGACGTCGATCTCGGAGAAACACCGCACCCACAACAATAGGACCGCGGCGTACATGCTCGGCGTCGGGCGGGTCGCGGAAGCCACGAGACTACGAGGGATCTATGGCTGATCGAGCCGCGAAGGCCGAGAGCGGCGCCAAGAGCGCGTCCGGAGCGACCGCGGTCGACGATTTTCTGACCATCCACGCCATCGACCACCTCGAGTTCTGGGTGGGGAACGCCCGGCAGGCCGCGTTCTTCTATTCACACGCCTTCGGCCTCGCGGTCACCGCGTACGCAGGTCTCGAGACGGGGGTGCGGGACCGTGCCTCGTACGTGCTCCAGCAGGGGAAGGTGCGATTCGTGTTCTCCACGCCGCTCGGGCCCGAGGGGCTCATGGCGGAGCAGATCCGCCTCCACGGAGACGGCGTAAGGGACATCGCGCTCGAAGTGGAGGACGTGGACCGCTCCTACAAGGAGACCACGAAGCGGGGAGCCAA
>DASXQO010000074.1:0-2797 GCA_036507115.1 Candidatus Eiseniibacteriota bacterium
GGTGGGACTGAAGGGCGTGCAGCAGGAGCGCACCATCTCCGACACCTTCGAGCAGACGGCGAGCGGGGAGACGCTGGTCCGGCTCGATCACCTGGACCTTCTCGTCGGAAGCGGCGGGGTCCTCTCGCACGCGCCGCGGCGTGCGCAGGCCGCGCTCATGATGCTCGACGCCTTCCTGCCGGAGCACGTCACCGAGCTCGCGGTCGACTCGATTTTCATGATGCCTCAATTGGGCGTGCTCTCCACGGTGCATCCGCGAGCGGCGAAGGAAGTCTTCGAGAAGGATTGCCTGATCCGTCTGGGATCGAGCGTCGCCCCCGTCGGTCTCGGCAAGGAAGGGGTGACCGCCTTGCGCGTGACCCTCGAGCTGCCCGGAGGAACGCGTGAGGAGTTCTCGCTTCCGTACGGGCAGCTGCGCCTCGTGCCCTTGGATCTGGGTGCGACCGCGAAGGCGTCGCTCCGCCCGGAGAAGGGATTCGACGTCGGAGAAGGCAAGGGGAGGGATCGCGTCATCACGTTGAAGGGGGGCGTGGTCGGGCTCATCTTCGATTGCCGCGGCCGCCAGCCCTTCCGTCTCCCCGAGGACCGCGCGGCCCGGATCGCGAAGCTCAATCAATGGAACGAAGCGCTGGGGATCTATCCGCAGCGTGACACCGCCAAGGTTTCGGTCGCGGAGCTTCGGCCGCTCGCGGCGAGGGTCTGACCCATGGCGCACTCCTATACCCCGGGGCTCAAGGTCACCTCGTACACGAAGCTCCGGCGCGAGCGGAAGCTCCCGCTGCCGGGCGACGTGCTGGTCCAGGTGGGTCAGCGGGTCAGCGCCGAGACCGTGGTGGCGCGCACCCAGCTTCCCGGCAACGTGCAGACGGTGAACGCCGCGAATCTTCTCGGGGTCCTGCCGGAGGACGTCGAGGAATGCCTCACCAAGCCGGTGGGCTCCAAGGTCGAGAAGGGAGAGACCTTCGCGGAGAGCCGCTCCTTCTTCGGGCTCTTCCGCTCCAAGTGCCATGCTCCGGTCAAGGGATCGATCGAGAGCGTCTCGAAGATCACCGGCCAGGTGCTCTTGCGCGAAGAGCCGATTCCGGTCGAGGTGGACGCCTACGTGGACGGAACCATCGTGGAGGTCCATCCGAGGTCCGGCGTGACCGTGGAGACCCAGGGCGCTTTCATCCAGGGGATCTTCGGGGTGGGCGGGGAGACGTGTGGAGAGCTTCACGTCAGCGTCTCCGCCCCCGGGGAGCCGCTCGAGGAACGCGCGATCGACGCCTCCTCCCGCGGCAAGATCCTCGTGGGCGGCGCCTACGTGACCACGGGGGTGCTCCGGAAGGCGATCGCGCAGGGCGTCAAGGCGGTCGTCGTGGGCGGGTTCGACGACCACGACCTTCGCCAGCTCCTGGGCTACGACCTGGGGGTCGCCATCACCGGATCCGAGGAGCTGGGGATCACGCTCATCGTCACGGAGGGCTTCGGGTCGATTCCGATGGCGGACCGGACCTTCGAGCTCCTTCGCTCCTGCGAGGGGCGCCGCGTCTCCGTGAGCGGCGCGACCCAGATCCGCGCGGGCGTGCTCCGTCCGGAGATCCTGGCTCCCGCTCTCGAGGCTTCCGCCGCGCGCGACGGGCGGCAGGATTCGGTCGAGGGGGGTCTCAAGCCCGGCGACATGGTCCGCGTGATCCGCCAGCCCTATTTCGGAAAGATCGGCCGCGTGACGGCGCTCCCGCCCGAGCTGATGCCTCTCGAAACCGAGGCCAAGGTGCGCGTTCTCGAAGTCGACTTCGGCAACGGATCGCGGACCCTCCTCCCGCGGGCGAACGTGGAAATGATCGAATCGTGATGGGCTTGCGGCTTGACAACCGGGGAGGCAGCGCCTACCGTCCGGTTCGCATGAACGCCGGTAATACCCCTTGAGGAACCGCCTCGGCGTGAAATCCGCAGCCTGGATCCTCGTACTCGCATTCGGCGCTTCCTCCTCCTCCTCCGTATTCGCATTTCCCCTCCAGGCGGTCGATACGCCCAACGACGGCGGATCGCGCGTCACGCTGAGCTGGCAGCCGCCGTCGCCGCTGCCCACGCAATGGGTCGTGCTTCGCTCCGAGCCGGGGAGGCCCTTCGCCCCGATCGACACGATCGGCGGGGACCAGTCGGCGTACACCGATGAACCCGAACCCGAGGCCGCCCACGAAGTCCGGAACGGCGTCCCGTATCGTTACCGTCTCGTAAGCCTGGGGGGTCCCGGCCCCGAGATCCGGTCCGACGAGTCTCCCCTCGCGGCGGCGCGGGCGAGCTGGTTCGACACGGCGAAGTCGAACGTATTCGTCGTGGTCGCCATCTTCCTCGGCCTGGTGCTCTATTACATCCGTCAGGCCGAACGCGGCAAGACGTGGACCTTCCGGCCGATCGCAGGGCTCATCGCGATCGAGGAAGCGATCGGCCGCTCGACCGAGATGGGGAAGGGAGTTCTCTACGTCCCCGGCGTCCAGGATATCGACGACATCCAGACCATCGCGAGCATGATCATCCTGGGCAACGTGGCGCGGATGACCGCGAAGTACGAGACACCGCTCAACGTCCCAACCAACTCTCCGGCTGTCTACACGGTGGCGGACGAGGTGGTGAAGGGAGCCTACTCCGACGTGGGCCGTGTGGACGCGTACCGCCCGGACATGGTGCGCTACATCACGACCGAGCAGTTCGCGTACGTCGCGGCCGTGAACGGCATCATGCTCCGGGAGCGGCCGGCGGCCAATCTGCTTCTCGGCGCCTTCTTCGCCGAATCGCTCCTCCTCGCGGAAACGGG
>DASXQO010000075.1:0-7801 GCA_036507115.1 Candidatus Eiseniibacteriota bacterium
CACCGTACCGCTCGTAGGAGCGAAGGAGGCGATCGAGGGAGGCAGGAGAACGGTGAAGCTCGAAGCGCTGGTGCCCGTTCCCCCGGGGCTCGTGACGGTGATCTGACCTGAGCTCGTCCCGACCGCAACCGTGGCGCGGAGGGAGATGTCGCTGTCGACGGCGAAGCTCGAAGCGGCCGTGCCGTTGAAGGACACCGCGGTGACCCCGGTGAAGCCCGAGCCCTGAACCGTCACCTCCGTCCCCACGGGACCGCTCGGAGGGGCGAAGGAGGTGATCGAGGGAGGCTCAACCGAACCGCTCACCAGAAGCACGAGCTCGGGGATGTTGGCTCCCTCCTTGGAACTGTATTGGGCACTGTTGGCGGAGCCGCTCGTCATCCCAAAGCTGTAGATCCCATTTCCGGAAATGGCGGGTGTCACCGTGAACTCGACCCAGGTATTCAGGGCAACCGCTCCCTTTTGATCTAGGGGAGTCCCGCCAATCGTCGGCGCGTTGTTCCATGTGACACCGCTCTCCAACCAGGGGGTGGTGGTGCCAGGATAGTTGTTCGAAACCGTGAAAATACTGCCGCCATCGTTGCTCTCATCAGTGACGTACAACCGGATCTTCGCGCTCTGGACTGTCCCGGTCAATCCGGTGACATTGAACTTCAAGTACGAATGGTGCGTCGCACTCGTTACACTAAAACCCTTGACCCTGAGGTAATTGGATGATCCGAAGTTCGTGGTCGGGATCGACGAGTCGACCCGCGTGTCGTGCGCAGGGTTGAGGACGACCTGCGACGGCGCGGCAGTCACCGTAAACACGGGACCACTCTCTGCACTGCCCGCGCCGTTTGTGACCCGGATAGTCCCCGTCGTCGTCCCGCTCGCCACCGCGGCGCGCAGCACGGTGTCGCTGTCGACGGTGAAGCTCGAGGCCGCCGTGCCGTTGAACGCTACCGCAGTGACGCCGGTGAAGTGAGAGCCCTGAACCGTGACCTCCGTCCCCACCGGACCACTAGTAGGAGTGAAGGCGGCAATCGTCGGGGCCACCACCACCACAAAGTCCGTTCCGCTGGTGCCCGTCCCCGCCGCGGTGCTCACCGTAATTCTTCCAGTGCTAGCCCCGGCCGGAACGATCGCCCGGATCTGGTTTTTCGAATCCACAACGAAGCTAGCCGCAGAAGTGCCATTGAATCCAACACCCGTGGCCCCAATGAAACGGGCTCCCGTGATCGTGATTTCCTGGCCCGCCAAACCGAATGTCGGGTTGAATGCCGTGATGGCAGGAGCAACACCGCCCAGGTCCATATAGTTGTGCAGGTAAAAGTGGGTGTCTTGATCGCTTGCGAGCACCAAAAGCCCTGTGGCCCCGCTGACACACTGCTTGGTCGATGTCGGGTTGTTGATTGCCACATCGACTGAGCTATCAATGAACGGTGTGCCTACCCCACTTGGAAACACCAGATTCGCGGCGCTTGCCGCCTTCACATAGATCGACTGCCGACCAGTCTTGTTGCTCTCAGCAAGGACATAGACCATATTCACGTCTTTGTCGAAGAGGAGGATCGGGCGAGTATGTTTGTCGCCCACGATCCCTGCGAGATGGCGAGACCAGCTTCCAGTCGGGCTGCGCTTCAAAACATAGATGAGTGGGTCCGCTGACGATGTCAGAGACGTCTTCGTGACGGCGTAAAGGGCGCCATCCGCGTCGCACGACACCTTCAAATTGAGGTGATCATCGGCAAGGGCCAAACCGGCGTCCGCGAGTGCTTCCTCCCGGGCCTCCCAGAGGGCGTCGGCAGTGCCGTCGACATGAACTGCAAAGTAGGTCTTCTTGTCGGTCTGGTTGCTCCACATGATGCCGACCTTGTTTCCGAACGCGACGACGGAGGAGATGTCATCCGAACTGGCCAGGCCGCCTTGGACCGGTAAATCAAACGGCTGGCCCCAGGTGAGATCGTTTCCGACCGTGCGGTTTACTTTGACGTTACGGGCCTCCATCCACGTGACCCACAGCTGGCCGGTCGAATCCTTATCGAGAACGAGAGTTTCTGACTTTGAGCCATTCACGTTGACCGGAAATCCGGCGTCGAGCTGATAGGACCCAAGAATAGAGTCGTAGGAATATCGGTAGAGACGCCCAGCATTCGCCGATGAGGTAGGGCCTGGGTTAGTACTGAATATGTGCGAGACGACGTAAAGACGCTGGCCATCCCAGAGCGCATCAGCCTTTGAGCTTGTACGGGCATCAACGCTCGTGCCGGTGCTGGACCAGGTCTGAGTAGAGACGTCAAACCGATAGATCGCGTGTGAGTTTAGGGTTGTATCCCAAAGCACGCCCCACCAGGTGCCGTCGTTCCACCACAGCTTGCTCTCCGGCTTTTCCCCCGTCGGAGTAGAGTTGACGCTGGATCCGAAGGAGAAGTCTCTGTATCCCACTGTGGCTGGGGAGGATGGAGCTGCAAATAGAGAGCTGCTCGGGGAAAGGAGGACGGAAAGGATGAGGCCAATCAGGGCCGGTCGTGGGACGCGGGTCAAACAGGTCACCGGCTGAGCACTCTCAAAGTCCTGGCAGTTTCCCCACTTCTGGGCTTGTGCGTACGGTTTTCAAAGGTCGCGTGGCCAGCGCGCTCCGTCTGTAAACCATAATTTATAGCACGTTTCGCGAAACCCGTCAACGATTTTGGGGCCCCGTCCGCGAACGCGCGACGATCCGCGAACTCTATTACGAGCACACGCCGGCGAACGGATGGGAGGCGGCTGAGCCCGGACGTCTGAGGGCCGTCGGTTACGGAGACCAAGACAACGCGGGAGCGGCGGCCCTCGCCGCGGTGATCCTCACGAGGCGCTCCTAGTTTCCTGAGGAGCGGGCGGCGCTTCTACCAGGGGATCCCCCGAGACCGCAGCGCGTCCTGGGCGTCCGGATTTCCCAGGCGCGCAGCCTGGATCATCGCGGCGATCGCTTCTTCGTCTCGTCGCAGCTCATCCGAAACGATGGCCAGGTTGTAGAACGCCCTCTCGTGGCGCGGATCGGCGCGCGTCGCATGCCTGAAGAATTCCAGGGCCTTCGGCGCATTTCCCTCCATGTACGAGAGAATCCCGAGATTGTAGAGCACCTCCGCGTTCGCGGGGTCGATCGCCAGCGCTCGTTCCAGGATTTCGCGGGCCTCGATCGGTCGCCGTTCCTCGGCGTAGGCCGTTCCGAGGTTCAAGTAGGCATCCACGTAATCCCGCTTGGGCGGAGCGCTCGCGATCACGTGCTCCCAGAGCGAAGTCGAGGATTTCCAGTGGGCCGCCTGAGATACGGTTGCCCGGGCGAATACGAGGAGGAGCGCCGCGGAGCACACGGCAAGCGCGAGGCGGCCTTTCCCGCTCCCCTTCTCCCACGCCCACGCGACGGCCGCGCCGACCAGGATGTAGAGACCGATCGTGGATAGATAGGAATACCGGTCCGCAACCGGCTGCATCCCCGAGGAGAGTCCCGCCACGTTTGGGACGAGCAGGAGGAGATAGCTCAGCCAGGCAAGCAGCATCGCCTTCCTTCCCCTCCTCGCCTGGAATACGCACAGCGCCGTGAGCGCGAGGACGACCACGAGGCCGGCCACCATCCAGCCGAGACCGACTCTGGGATAGATCGGCTGCAGATGGATCGGGAGAAGAGTCTTGTAGAGGGAGAACGTCAGGGAATAGAAGGGAAAGAGAACCATCTCGAGCCGGGTCAGGTCCGCGATGGCGTACGCCAGCTTCCCGTCGGGGGACATCGCGAGGGGGAGAGCGGCCAAGACCAGAGAAACGAGGAGGAACGGAACCTTCTCGAGAACGAGCCGCGCCGGGCGGACCGCTCGCTCCCGAATCCAGAGCCAATCCAGCAACAGCGCGAGCGCCGGGAACACAACCGCGATCGATTTCGAGAGGACCGCGAGCAGGAACAGGACGAACGACGCGAGATACCAGGGCCTGCCCTCCGGGCGGCTCCTCCGCGACGCGTACGTCACGTATGCGGCGACCGCGGGCAGGAAGAAGAAGGCGCAGAGAAGGTCCTTCCGGTCTGAAATCCACGAGACGGATTCGGCCCTCAGGGGATGGACCGCGAAGAGGACAGCCGCAACGAACGCCCCGATCACGAGCGGGAGGTCGTTCCCGCCCACGGGCCGCGCGGTTTTGCCGCGTCCCGCCGGCGCGCCGTCGCCGCGGCCGGGAGCCCTTCGAAGGAGCGCCAAGCCCAGGAGGAACACCCACACGGCGTTCGCGGCATGCAACAGCACGTTCGTCAGATGATGTCCCCGGGGCTTCAACCCCCACAGGGCGACATCCACGGCGTGGCTGAGGATCGTGATGGGGATGTAGGCGTAGTAATAGAAGTTCGAGAAGATCGAGCCGATCCGCTGCGGCGACAGCGGCTGGATGACGGGATTGGCGGTCACATAGACGTCATCGTCCCAATTCACGAACTGGTGATCGAGCGACTTGAAAAACACGGCGACCGCCGCCGCCGCGACGATCAAGCACGCAAGGAGAATCCGCGTTCGCGGGGAGCGCGTCACCCCCTTCGCCGCCGCCGGCGCGTCACCGCCTCTACCTCCGCGGACGCGTCACCGCCTTCGCCCATTGAGCGCGGCCAGGACGGGCGGATCCTGGTTGTAGATGTCGCGCATGTACCGGATCTCGCCGGAGGCGCCGACGCTCACGGTCCAGTACACGATCACCACCGGGATCGGATGCGAGAGGTTCACGTTCACGGTTTCGCCGCTCTCGACGGCGCCGCGGATCCTGCCGGGATCCCAGGACAGGACGAGCGCCGCGAGCTCCAGCGCATTCTCGAGCCGGATGCACCCGTGGCTGAAGGTGCGCTTCTCGGCCTCGAACTTCGTCTTGCTGGGCGTGTCGTGAAGGTAGACCGAGTAGGGATTCGGAAACAGGAATTTCACCCGGCCCAGGGCGTTGTCCGGCCCCGGCGGCTGCTTGATCGTGAAGGGAAAATCATCGGCGCTGGCGTTGCTCCAGTCGATCGACCCGGGGTCGGCCTCGCGGCCGTTCCCGTCGAGGATCACGAGCCCCTTCTGGGCGATGTAGTTCTTCCCCCGCTTCATCCCGCCGATCACCTCGTCTCGGAGGATCATCGGGGGGACGGTCCAATCGGGATTGAACACGACGGTGCGCATCATCGCGACGAAGGAGGGCGTCTGCTTTCCCTCCTCTCCGATCTGGGTGCGCGCCTCCCAGACATTCCTGCCTCCCCGGATCAGATAGGCCTTGAAGGCGGGCAGATTCACGAGGAGGAACTCGTTGCCGAGTCCGGGAAGCACCCACCGGGAGCGTTCGAGGTTGACCCGAACCTGGTCCGCGCGAGCGGCGGCGCTCACGTTCATCGCGGCGATCACGTCCTTGTCGATGATCCCGTTTGGGTCCAGCCGGTGGCGTGCCTGGAACAGTTCCACCGCCTTCCGGAGCCCGGGGTCGTAGACGGTGGAAGTGCCACGGCCCTTGAGCTCCCCCGTCGCCGCGAGCCGCGCGCGTACGGCCGGAATCCGGGGGTCGGTCGCGCCGGGCCGGATCGCCTTCCCGCGGGGCACGGTGGGCCATCCCCCCTTGGCCGCGATCTCCCGGAGCTGGGCCAGCGCCCGCTTCAGGCCGCGATAGATGAAGTGAACCGGTTTCGCGCTCTCGATCATGTCCCGCGCGGAGCGGGCACCGGCGACGCGCGCCATCTCCCCTTCCAGCGGAGGCGCTCCCTCGCGCGGATCCACGTTCCAGCTGGGGTTCAGGGATATGGGGCGAACGCGGCCGTAGCGCGTGTGGTCGATCATCCCCCCGACCGCATCGGTGAGCAAAATATCCAGGTCCGCCTCGAGGACAGGATTGGCCCCCTTCTCCCGTTCGCGGTGCAGCCGTTCGATCGCCGCGAGATGGTAGTCGGAAGGGTTGAGGCCGTCCTTCCGGATCTCCTGGATGGACTGCACGATCTGCTCCTGATCGGTCCGGTTCCAGGCGTGCGTCGCCTTCCGCGCCTGATAGAAACGCGCCACCGATTTGGGAACCAGCAACCGCTCTCCGCGGACGGAAGCCGCCCCTCGGCCGAGGGCGGCGAGCCTGTCGCGAAGACTTCTGTCTATCTCTTGCGCTGAAGGGCCGCCGGTACCGCACCCCAAAGGGGTGGCCGTCAGCGCGAGAAGCAGGAAAAGCGTCCGGATGAGCTTCAGCTTCATGAATTCCTCCTCATCCCCGATGGCTCGACCCGCGCGGGGAGGCCGTGCAGCCGGAGCCCCCGGTCCGGTGGGACCGCGTCTCCGGCTCGGAACTATTGTGACACGTCCAGGGGGCGAGCGGGTGTTACGCGCGGGCGGCGAGAACGACTCCCAGGTCCTTATCTCCGCGTCCGGAGAGATTCACCACGATCAGGGTGTCCGGATCGAGCGAGCCCGCCTCGGGCGCGCTCGTGCGGCCGGCCCGTCCCGCGCGAGAGCGCTCCCCGGGTCCCGCGCGCAGGAGATACGCGAGCGCGTGCGAGGATTCAAGCGCGGGCAGGATCCCTTCGGTCCTCGCGAGCGAATCGAAGGCCAGGAGCGCCTCCTCGTCGGTGGCGCTTTCGTATCGCACGCGGCCCGAAGCGTGGAGCGCCGCGTGCTCGGGGCCGACAGCCGGGTAGTCGAGCCCCGCCGAGATCGAATGCGTGCCCCGAATCTGTCCGGCACTATCTTGTAGAACTTGGGTCCTCGTTCCGTGGAGCACGCCCACAGCAGGCTCCGCGAATCTCGCCGCGTGCCGTCCGCTCTCGATTCCTTCTCCGCCGGCTTCGACGCCGACCATCCGCACCGATCGGTCCTCGAGAAATGCATGGAACAGCCCGATCGCGTTGCTTCCCCCGCCCACGCAGGCGACCAGGAGATCGGGCAACCGGCCCGCGAGCGCCTGGATCTGCTCCCTGGCCTCGCGTCCGATCACTACCTGGAAATCGCGGACCATGGTGGGATAGGGGTGCGGGCCGAGGACGGAGCCGAGCAGGTAATGCGTCGTGCGGACCGAGGCCGACCAGTCGCGCATGGCCTCGTTGATCGCGTCCTTGAGCGTCCGGCTCCCAGAGCGGACCGGGAGGATCTCGGCGCCCAGGAGACGCATCCGTTCCACGTTGGGGCGCTGGCGTTCCATGTCGACTTCGCCCATGTAGACGACGCAGGTGAGGCCCATCCGCGCGCACGCGGTCGCGGTCGCCACGCCGTGCTGCCCCGCCCCGGTCTCCGCGACAATCCTCGTCTTCCCCATGCGCCGCGCGAGAAGCGCCTGCCCCAGCGCGTTGTTGATCTTGTGCGCCCCTGTGTGCAGGAGGTCCTCGCGCTTCAAGTAGACACGATGGAGCCCCGCCGCCTCGCCGAACCGCGCGGCGTGGGTGAGCGGCGTGGGGCGCCCCGCGAACGTGCGCAGCTCGAGTTCGAGCTCGGCCTGAAACGCCGGATCGGCGCGCGCTTCGTCGTAGGCGCGCGCCAGCTCGAGCACCGGCGTGAAGAGGATCTCGGGGACGTAGACGCCTCCGAACTCGCCGAACCGCCCGGGTCCTTCGCTCACCCCGGCAGAGGCTCCGGGTGCCGCGCGCCGCTCACGAGCGTTTCGGCCGGGCACGGTCGGCTTCGCGGATCCGCTCGACGAAGGCCTGCACCTTCTCGGGATCCTTCCGTCCAGGCTCCGATTCGAGCCCGCTCGAGGCGTCCACTCCGAAGGGGCGCACGTTGAGAATCAGCTCGGACACATTCCCGGGATGGAGTCCCCCGGCGACGATGAGGCGGAGGCCCGCGTTGACCCCCCGGCGCGCCCAGTCCCAGTC
>DASXQO010000076.1:0-1794 GCA_036507115.1 Candidatus Eiseniibacteriota bacterium
CATGAGGGCGAAACCGATGGGTCTCACGTCGCTCCTCCTTCCGGCGGGGCGGATCCGGATTCCGGCTGACCCCGGATCGCGATGGGACTACTTCCGCATGAGCTTCTTGTACTTGAGGCGGTGCGGCTGATCGGCGGCTGCGCCCAGGCGCGCGTGCCGGTTGGCTTCGTAGTCCTGGTAGTTTCCCTCGAACCACACCACGCTTCCGTCCTCCTCAAAGGCGATCATGTGCGTGGCTATGCGGTCCAGGAACCAGCGGTCGTGGCTGATCACGCAGATCGAGCCCGCGAAATTCAGGAGTCCTTCCTCGAGGGCGCGCAGCGTGTCCACGTCGAGGTCGTTCGTGGGCTCATCGAGCAACAGCAGATTCCCCCCCGAGCGGAGGAGTTTCGCGAGGTGCACCCGATTCCGCTCTCCGCCGCTCAGGTTCTTCACGAGCTTCTGCTGGTCGGCCCCCTTGAAGTTGAACATCGCGACGTAGGAGCGCGACGGTATCGTCCGGCTCCCGAGCTGGATCTCGTCCGCTCCGCTAGAGATTTCCTCCCAGACGTTCCGATCCCCCTGCAGCGCGTCGCGGCTCTGGTCGACGACCGCGAGCTTCACGGTATCGCCGACCCGGACCGTGCCCGAATCGGCGGGTTCGAGACCCGCGATCAGCCGGAAAAGCGTGGTTTTTCCCGCGCCGTTCGGGCCGATGATGCCAATGATTCCGCCCGGAGGGAGCTGGAAGGACAACCCCTCGATCAGCACGCGATCGCCGTAGCCCTTGGCCAGATCGCGCGCCTCGACTACGAGATTTCCCAGCCGTGGCCCGGCGGGAATGGAGATCTCCGCGACGTCCTGGCGTTTCTCGGTCTCCTGGCGCAGGAGATCCTCGTACGCCGTGACGCGCGCCTTGCTCTTCGCCTGTCTGGCGCGCGGCGACATGCGGATCCACTCGAGCTCGCGCTGGAGGGTGCGCTGCCGCGCTGTCTCCGCCTTCTCCTCGAGTGCTAAGCGCTGCTGCTTCTGATCCAGCCACGAGGAGTAGTTGCCTTCCCAGGGAATCCCCGCGCCCCGGTCCAGCTCGAGGATCCACCCCGCGACGTTGTCGAGGAAGTAGCGGTCGTGGGTGACCGCCACGACGGTGCCGGGATATTCTTTCAAGAAACGCTCGAGCCACGCGACCGATTCGGCGTCGAGATGGTTCGTCGGCTCGTCGAGGAGAAGCAAATCGGGGTGCTGAAGGAGCAGGCGGCAGAGGGCAACCCGCCGTCGTTCACCGCCCGAGAGTGTCGCGACAGCCGTGTCCCCGGGCGGGACGCGCAGCGCGTCCATCGCGATCTCGACGGTGCGGTCCAGCTCCCAGGCGTTCTTCGTCTCGATCTCGGCCATAACCCGCCCATGCTCCTCGAGCACCTGCTCCATTTCCTTCTCCGAGAGGCTCTCGCCGAGCTTCAGATTCAGCTCATTGAAGCGCTGGAGCAGGGCGCGCGTTTCGGCCACGCCTTCCTCGATGTTTCCTAGCACGTCCTTCTTGGGATCGAGCTGCGGCTCCTGGGGCAGGTACCCGACCCGGATTCCCTTGGCGGGGCGCGCCTCGCCGCTCGAGGGCTCTTCGACCCCGGCCATGATGCGGAGCAATGTGCTCTTCCCGGCGCCGTTCAAGCCGAGCACGCCGATCTTCGCCCCGGGGAGAAACGAGAGCCAGATCCCCTTGAGCACTTCCCGGTTCGGGGGATAGACCTTGCGCAGATCCTTCATGGTGAAGATGTACTGATGGGCCATGGGGGACGAAGTATATATCAAGCGGCC
>DASXQO010000077.1:0-5574 GCA_036507115.1 Candidatus Eiseniibacteriota bacterium
CGCGGTACCGGCGCCCGCCGCGGCTAGAACGGCAGATCGTCGTCCGCGTTGCCTCCCGCGGGCGAGAAACTCTCCTCAGGCGCTCCACCGCGCGGCGGAGCATCCATCGCGGGCTCGCCGTTCCGCTCGCCCGCGCGCCCGAGCATCTGCATCGTCTCGCAGATGATTTCGGTCTTGTAGCGCGTCTGCCCTTCCTTGTCCTGCCAGGACCGCGTCTCGATACGCCCCTCGACGTAGACCTGCTTCCCCTTCGTGAGGTAGCGCTCGCAGATTTCCGCGAGCTTTCCCCAGGCGACGATCGAATGCCACTCGGTCTTCTCCTGGCGCTGCCCGTCCTGGCCGGTCCAGTTGCGCGAGGTCGCCAATCTGAAATTCGCGACACGCTGCCCGCCGGTCGTGCTCCGGACCTCAGGGTCCGAGCCGAGATTTCCTACCAGGATGACCTTGTTCACTCCTGCCACGATGCACCCCCAATGCGATAAATGTGTGTCGAGGCCTATTCGGACGATAGGCCGCGAGCGGCTACAGGTCAAGATGCATCCGGGTGCGTGGATTGACGCTTCGGGTGGCGGCGGTTAGAGTCCCTTAGGCGCCGGTCAGCATCGGGGCGTAGCGCAGCCCGGTAGCGCACCTGCTTTGGGAGCAGGGTGTCGGAGGTTCAAATCCTCTCGCCCCGATTCTCGCTGGCGCCGATTCGCCTCCACTGATCGAGGCGGCAACCCACCGGCGCAAATCCGAAATCGAGGAGTTGCTCGCTCGACGCTTCACACTTCAGGAGGTGTCCGCGAGTCCGCGGTCCGTCCCTGCAATAGCTTGCGAGCCCTCGCCACTCGCCCCGGGGCGAGTTGGCACCGAGGCTTCTGCATCGGTCAGCACGTTCGATGAACATGCCCCGGGGCATGTTGGAGACGCGCAAGTACAAGCAGCGTCACGATTTCTTATTCAACTCATGATCACGAAGAGCACCCATGACAAGTTGCGGTACACTCAGGCTCTGCTCAGCCATGCCCTGCCTTCGGGGGATGTTGCTCAGGTGCTCGACAGGGCGCTTGATGCTCCCTGCCTCATAGGCCCCGGCGCCGCCTCATTCTCCCATGGCCCGCTTCGCGGCTTCCTTGCTCGCAAACGCCTCCCCCAGGCGAGGATTGTGCGCGAGGGCGCTGTCCGCGGCGTCCGCGGCCTGCTGGTACTGTCCGAGCGCGAGGCTCGCGCGGGCAAGGTCGTTCCAGGCGTTGGCCGCGCCGGTGACGTCCTCGCGCCACTGCCTCCGCAGCGCGAGCTTCAAGGTTTCCGCCGCAGCCGCCGTTCTTCCCTGTTCGAGCGCGATCGCGCCGAGATCCGCGAGCGGCGGAGCATAGTCCGGATAGGCCTGGGCGCAGCGGAGCGCGATCGGGCGCGCCTCTTCCTCGAGGCCGGCCGCGATGAGTCCCCTCTCGGCCCCGACGAGCACCGCGGGGCTCATCGGGTCGAGGGCGATCGCGCGCCGGAACTCGCGCCGCACCTCCTCCTTCGCTTCCGGCCGCGGCTGCAGCGCGGCCTGAGCGGCCAGCAAGGTCGCGTAGAGGATGCGGTTCTCGGCGTTTTCCGGCGCGGTTTGCACCGATTGCTCGAGCGCCCCGCGGGCGCGCGAGAGCAGTTCCCGCCTCCCCGCGTCATCGCGCTCGCGGAACGCCCCGAAGAAGAGGGTGCGTCCCAGCTCGGCGGAGTACCTCGGGTCCCAAAGCGCGGTGGCGGCCGCGCGGGCCAAGAGGTCTGCGCGTTGCGTGCTGCCCGACGGGAAACGCATGGCCTTCGCCAGATGGATTTCGGCCTGGAGCGGTTTGCCGACGAGCACGAACCAAAGCCAGCCGGCGAGCGCGATCCCCGCGGCGAGATTCCAGATGGAACGCACCGGCGGACCCTCGTGAGGAAGGAGACCGGGGCGCGCCGCACCCGGGGCCTCGGCCGGATGCGCCTCCACGGTCCGTGCCGCGCGCGCGGCCCAACCCGACAGTGCCGCGGCCAAGGCGCCCGTCGCGACCGTCCCGAAGCCGACGAGATTTGCCGCGACATAACCCGCGAGGGCCCCGCCCACCGCGATCCCGGCCTCCTGTGCGTCCGGGCCCGCGCGCTGCGCGATGCGCCACAGAGCCCTGGCGCAGAAGACCACGATCATGAGCGCGGCCAGGGCTCCGAGCAGTCCCTGGGTGGCGAGGATCTGGACGGCGTCGTTGTGCGCCTTGGCCGGGGTGCCTCCCCATTCGATCCGGGTCACGGTCGTGGTGCGGTAGCGAGGAAAGGCCGCCAGATACGCGTCGGGACCGACGCCCAGGAGCGGATGGTCCTGGAACATACGAACGCCCGCGCGCCACAGCTCGACGCGGGTTCGGGAAGTCGCGGCGCTGAGGTCGGTGAGCTGTTGCATCCG
This sequence comes from Candidatus Eiseniibacteriota bacterium, assembly GCA_036507115.1. Taxonomy (GTDB): domain Bacteria; phylum Eisenbacteria; class RBG-16-71-46; order SZUA-252; family SZUA-252; genus WS-7. The sequence continues at coordinate 2,408 of DASXQO010000077.1, forward strand.
GGTGAGGAGCGGGGCGCGCAGCGGCGTGACGAGCGGAACGAGGAGGATGACCGCTACGGTCGCGATCGCGATGAGCACCCACGCGCGCTTCGGCCGAAGACCTGAGCCGAGGGCGAGGAGGAGCGCGGCGAAAGCCGCGGCCGCCCCCCCGAGCCAGGCGCCGCGCGAGAGACTCGCCACGACGATGAAGAGCGACACGGCGGCGATCGCCAGCCACGCAGCCGTCGCGGCGCGCGAGCGGGCTCGCGCAGCGAGCCACAGAGTGAGCGGCAGGCACATCACGAGATACGCGGAGAGCGTATTCGCGTGCCCGACCGTGCTCCCCGGGCGGATCAGGCCCCCGAAGGCGCTCTGCCTTTGCCAGGTGAGCGGGTCCAGGTGCGCGATCTGCAAGAGCGCATACGCGGAGGCGATCGCGGCTCCGGCCCCCACGGCCTGCGCGACCCGCTGAATCCAGGAAGGTTTCGAAGCGAGCGAGCGCGAGGCGTAGTAGATCGCGGCAAGCGCGAAGATCGTCTTCAACCCCGCGTGGCTCTGCGGCGCGCCGAAGAGGCTGAGCCCGGGACGCACCGAAGCGATCGTGGAGACGGTCGCGGAGAGGAGCAGGAGCGCGACCGCGCCGCCGAGCGGGTCGCGCCGGACGGCCGCCGCGACGCGTCCCGGAAGCGCGCCGAGCCATCTCACGAAGCCCCCGCCGATGCGCGAGCTCTCCGCAGCGATCCACCAGGCCGCGAGGACGAGCGCTCCGGTCACGAGGAGCAATACTTTTGGGAACTCGAACTCTTCGACGAGTTGCAGGGGCGTGAAGAGGACAGGGAGCGCGAAAAGGAGTCCAAGCGTGACGGCGAAGACCGGCGAAACCTGGATTCCGGCGCCCGCGGCGGCCTGCCCGCGCCTTCGCGCGTGTCCCGGCCCCGCCCCGGACCTCCCGTGTCCTGATTTCGCTCGCGGTGATCGATCCGGCCTCAAACACGCCCTTTCATCTGTAGTGGAATGTGGGGCCGCAAGGGCCGGGAAGGTTCTGGTCGAAGCGTCGTGGATCGGCTAGAGTATGCGGGGTGCGCTCTAGGAGGTGAAGCCCCAAGTTGTTACCCGACCAGGGAGCGCCTGTAGCTCAGTTGGATAGAGCAACGGATTTCTAATCCGTCGGTCGGGGGTTCGATTCCCTCCAGGCGCGCCATCTTACCGTGTCCCCTGCATTCGCTGTGGCACTTTTCGGGGCACTTTCGCTCCCCGGAGCGCCTTCATTCCTGAATCCCAACCCGCACTACAAAAGTGACAGAAGGGTGGAGCGCCGGAGCGGGGTTTATGCGGGCGTGCGCGTTCCTACATGCGCCTGCGGGGTGCTCGCGCCTTCGGTTCCAGACCGCATTCGTGTTGAAATGCGTGGGGTCGAGGTACCCCCGGCATGGGGTGGCCGGGGCCGTCTGGTCTCCGGCTCCGGGTGCGGGGTCAGAGGAAATCCCTCTCTAGGACAACTTACGCCACCATTGGCTGGTCTGAGCCCTTCGCGCCGATCCGGCATCAAATGAATGTACGTTGAGCGTACAATGTGCTAAACTCCGTTGGTCGGTGTACCGATGGATAGAGACGAGGCGGAGGAGATACTGGAGCGGATCCGTCGGGACGAATCCCCGCCCTGGCGGTCCAAGCATTTCCTCGAACAGCTTGAGGAAAGGCACTACACCATCAAGGACGCCTACCACCTAATCAAACGCGGAAAGATGGAGGCGGAACCGGAGAAGAACGAGGAGCACGGAAACTACGTCGTGCGTCTACGCGGGAAAGCCCTAGATGGACGGCCAACCCGCCTTGCAGTTGGTCTTAGAAGAGTAGGACCCAACAACCTGATATCCATAGTTGACCTAACGCCTCCCAAGAAGCGAGGCAAAAAGAAATGACTACAATGAACGTGTGCCCAAACTGTGGCAGCGACAAGGTTCACGCCAAACTCCTTCCGAAGTATCACTATCGGGAGTCTGGGCTCGACAACTTTTACCTCTTCGGAAATTGGGTCACAGAGACTTCGTGCGCCAATTGCGGCGAGAAGTTCATTTCAATCAAGCTAGAGCAGCAGCTCCTACAGGTCATTGCTTTGGTTCTCCTGACACGGCACGGCCTCCTAGCAGGTAAGGAAATTCGCTACGTCAGGGAGGCTAGCGGACTGACTCAAGATCGACTCGCAAAGGAACTAGGACTGCGGCGCAGGGAGACGGTGACGGAATGGGAACTAGAGGCCACACCGAAACGCGACTGGGGGGCGGAGCTTCTGCTCCGTGCGGTCCTGCTCCGCAAGTTTCGTGCGGCGCTAGACGAGGAGGGGAATAATCATCTAGCCCCGTTCCACATTGAGACCCTCATCGAGTTCGAGCAGGTTTTCTCTAAATACTTTCAGAACTTTTTTGCCCCGAAGAGGCAGGCCCGGCTCTCCGTCCAGAACACGGAGGATCGCTGGCAACCTGAGCCGATCTGCACTGAGGGCTAGGCAAACGGCGAATTTGCACACACAGCGCAACACGCTTTCACCCCGCAGCTACAGCTTCCGTCTTTACTGGCGCAGAAGCGGCTAGGATCTACAGCGAGACAAGCGGACACGCAGCGGAACGTAGCGAGACACTACGCACGGGCGGATGATGGCGGAAGCCGCTCCCATACAGGAGAAAGCGGGACTCAGCGAGACGCAGCGGGACTCTGTGGTACTATCGTCCGCCGCGCCCGGAGTGGGTTTCTAATCCGTCGGTCGGGGGTTCGATTCCCTCCAGGCGCGCACCAACCTGCCTGACCCGTGCGGTGGATGTAGCTCAATGGTAGAGCACTGGACTGTGGCTCCAGTGGTTGCGGGTTCGATCCCCGTCATCCACCCCAGCTTCACCCGCCTCGCCGACCGTCTAGCCCTGGGCGCGTCTAAGCCCGGATCCCCGGCAACCGCGCCGCGATCTCGCGAAGCATCACTTCCAGCGCCTTCGGGTCCACCGGTTTCGTGAGGTGGCGGTCGAATCCGGCTTCGCGCGAGCGCTGGATATCTTCCTCGCGTCCGTAACCGGTCACCGCGACGAGATACGAGCCAACGAATCGCGGATCCGACCGGAGCACCCGCGCGACGTCGTATCCGTCCATGCCGCCGTCGAGTCCAATGTCACAGAGAACGACGTCCGGACGAAATTGAC
>DASXQO010000078.1:0-12329 GCA_036507115.1 Candidatus Eiseniibacteriota bacterium
TTGTTCTCGAGCCAGTTCTCGAATCGGTGCGCGCCGATCTCCTTGGGATGCCACGCCACCGAGCGGTTCGCCGAAAGCAACTGGTCCCGGTAGCGGGTGGTCGCGATGTACCAGGTCTTCCAGGCGTAGTAAAGGAGCGCCGTATCGCACCGCCAGCAGAACGGATAGCTGTGCGTCGTCATCTCCTCGCGGTAGAGGAGGCCGTGGCTCTTCAACCACCCGCGGATGTCTTTCTCCGCGTCCTTCACGTTTCGCCCCGCCCACGGCCCGACCTCGCCGGTGAAGCGCCCTTGCGGATCGACCGTGTGGCGCTGCGGCAGGTCGAGCTTGAGTCCCAGCTGGTAGTCGTCCTCTCCGTACATCACCGCCGTGTGCACGACCCCGGTCCCGTCCTCGGTCGTCACGAAATCCGCCTCGCAGACGTAGTAGGCCTTCTTCCCGGTCGCCTTGGACAGATCCATGAAATCGAAGAGCGGGCGGTACCGACGCCCGGCGAGCTCACGTCCCTTGAGCTCCTTCTCGATCGCGTACTCCCCATCGAGCTGCGCGAGCCGTTCCTTCGCGAGGTAGTAGCGTTCCTCCCGCCCGTCGCGGGTCTGGCGCACGCGCACGTAGATGATGCCGGGCCCCACCGCGAGCGCGACGTTGCCCGGAAGCGTCCACGGCGTGGTCGTCCACGCGAGGATGAAGGCGCCGGGCTCGTCCTCGAGCGGGAACTTCACGGTGACCGAGGGCTCGGTCACGTCTTCATAGCCCTGGCTCACCTCGTGGCTGCTCAGGGGCGTGCTGCACCGCGGGCAGTAGGGGACGATCTTGTGCCCCTGATAGAGGAGCCCCCCATCCCAGAACTTGCGCAGGAGCCACCACACGGTTTCCATGTAGGTGTTGTCGAACGTGAAATAGGGATGGTCCATGTCGAGCCAGTAGCCGATCCGCTCGGTGAGCCGGCGCCAGTCGGCTTCGTAGCGCAGCACGCTCTCGCGGCAGCGGTGGTTGAACTCGGCGATGCCGAACGATTCGATCTGTTCCTTGCCGCTGATCCCGAGCTCTCGCTCGACCGCGATCTCGACGGGAAGCCCGTGGGTGTCCCAGCCGGCTTTTCGCGGAACGTGGAAACCGCACATCGATTTGTACCGGCAAACGATGTCCTTCAGCATCCGCGACAGCACGTGGTGCACGCCGGGAAGACCGTTGGCGGTCGGCGGGCCCTCGTAGAAGATGAAGGTGGGGGAACCCTCGCGGAGCTTCAGGCTCTCTTCGAAGGCCTTCGTCTCGCGCCAGAAATCCAGGATTCGCGCCTCGGTTGCCGGCAGGTCGAGCTTCGTCGAGACCGGGATGAACATGTCGGATTTCACGCTCACCGCTTTTCCACGTTGGAAGGAGGCGCCAGCCGCTTGAGGACGCGCGTGACGAGGCGCGTCAGGGTGGGCTCCGCCTTGGCGGCCGTGGCGAGGATCTTCGGCACGTCCACCGGCTCGAGGGCGTCGGGCAGGCAGAGGTCGGTGATCACCGCGAACGCGAGCACACGCATGCCGCCGTGGACGGCCACGATCGTCTCCGGCACGAGCGACATGCCGACCAGGTCGGCGCCCGCCCACCTCAAGAATCGGTACTCGGCCCGGGTTTCGAGATTGGGCCCCGCGACGCCCGCGAAAACGCCTTCACGGAGCGGGATTTTCTCCTCCCGCGCCGTCTCGCGCGCGAGGGCGATCAATTCCTTGTCGTACGGCTCCGACATGTCGGGAAAGCGGGGGCCGAGCGCTTCCTCGTTCGGCCCTATGAGCGGGTTCTCGCCCATGAGATTGATGTGGTCCACGGTAAGGACGATGTCGCCCGCCTCGTAGAGCGGGTTCATGCCCCCGGCCGCGTTCGTGACGACGAGCGTGCGCACGCCGAGCGCGCGAAGCACCCGCACCGCGAAGGTCGCGTCGCGCATCGAATGCCCCTCGTAGTAGTGAACGCGCCCGTTCATGACGGCGGTCGGCCGCCCGCCGAGCGATCCCACGACGAGCTCTCCCAGGTGGGTTTCGACCGAGGGGACCGGGAAATTCGGGATGTCGCCGTACGGGATGGACGTCGCGCTTTTCATCGCCGCGACGAACTGCCCGAGCCCCGTTCCGAGGATGATCCCGGTCTCCGGACTCTGACCGAGCTTCGGAGCGAGGAAATCCCGGGCTTCCTGGATTGCCTTGAGTTGGCCCGCGGCCTGATTCATCACAACGCTCATTTCCGATCAGCGCCCCAACCGTCGCGATAGGACTTCGGCATCGATGCCGTCCAACTCGATCCACTTGTCCCGCGAGGAGACGCCCCCCGCGATCCGGACCGCGCGCTTCGGAAGCCCGAGGGCCGAGCAGAGGAGCCGAAGCACCGCTTCGTTCGCCTTGCCGCCTTCCGGAGCCGCGGAAACGCGTACGTGAAGCACGCCGTCCTCGCGCACGCCGACGATCTCGTCCGCGCGGCTCTTCGGCGTGACGCGAACCTTGATCCTCACGGTCGCGTACCACGCGCCGCCCCGGCCCTCACGGCCGCTCGCCGAAGAGCGCCGTTCCCACACGGACGATCGTCGCGCCTTCTTCGATCGCGATCTCGAAATCGTTCGACATTCCCATGGAGAGATCGGCGTCTTCCGCCAGGAGCCCGGCGCGCGCGGCATCCCGGCGTATCGCGGCCAGTCGCTGAAACGCCCGCCGCGCTCCCTCGGCTCCGCCTGCGAGAGGGCCGATCGTCATGAGGCCGCGAAGCTCGATTCCCTCACCCGCGCCCACGGCCTTCAGCAGCCCGAGCGCGCCCTCCGGCGGCACGCCGAATTTGGTTCGGTCCCCCGAGGTGTTCACCTCCACGAGGCACGCGGCCCGCTTGCCCGCCTCCACAGCCCTTCGCGATACCTCATCCGCCAGTTGCGCCGAGTCGATCGAGTGGATCACGTCGAAGAGCTGGACCGCCCGCTTGGCCTTGTTCCGCTGCAAGTGCCCGACCAGATGCCACCGGGGCCGGGGTTCCACGGCGGCGATCTTTTCCTCCGCCTCCTGAACCCGATTCTCCCCGAATTCCCGGAGCCCGAGCCCCATGGCCCCGCGGACCGTGTCGGCCGGGAACCCCTTCGTCACGGGAAGGAGCCGGACGGACTCGGGAGGTCGGCCCGAGCGGGCGCAGGCCCGCCCGATCCTTTCTCTCACGGAATCCAGTCGATCCGCGAGCGCTCGGGCGTCATCCATGGAATTCCCTGGAAAAATCCAAGCCGTGCAGTATATCGGTCGTTGGATCGGGGCAACAAGCTCAAAGGGGCGCGGACGGGAGACGTCCTAGGGGAGAGGAGCGTGGGAGCGATGCTTTGCGCGAACTGCGGGCGCGAATTGGAAGAGCGCGGATGCAAGGTCCGCTGTGCGGGCTGCGGCTATTTCGAGGACTGCTCGGACCCGAGCGCGCCGGGGGAATGGACCAGGACCCAGGCGCCTGCCGGGTCGGGCCCCTCCACCAGAGTTCCGTTCTAACCGGGGGCGCCGGCGAAGGAACTCTAGCGGGCCTCCCGGTACTGGGACTCGGTTCGGCTGAGGTGGCCGGTGCAGCCCCGGTTGCGGCAAGGAACCCGCTCCGGCGCTGCCATCAAGTCCGATTCCTTTTCCTTTGTGCGCGCTGCCTGGAGTTGTGCGAGGGCCTGAAACTGCTGAGGCGTGTACATGTAGCCGCACTTCACGCAGCGATACCAGAATTCCTGAACCATCGGGTCACTCCTGTAGCTTCCCACAGGAAATAACCCCTGCGAATCGGTCCGGAGTAGGTGTGCGCTGCTGCGGTGTTCGATGGCGGCGCGGGCGAACGCGCCACGCTTCGAATGCGAAGCGTGCCGGGAAAATAAGCCCTGGCGGTTGCGCTGGCAAGTACAAATACGCATGCTAGCATCCGTCCTCGGCGAAGTCCGGTCGCGCACCTCGAAAGGGAGCGTCCCCATGGCGAAGGCCATCATCCACATGCTGCTGAACGCGGCCCTCTTCCTCCTGCTGGCCAATATCCTTCCCGGGTTCCACGTGAGCGGCTGGGGATCGGCGATCGTGGCCTCCCTGGTGCTGGGGCTCGCGAACGCCACCTTCGGCCTGATCTTGAAGATCCTCACGTTTCCCTTGATCTTGTTGACGTTCGGGCTCTTCTCCTTCGTGGTGAACGCCATCGTCATCCTCCTCGTGGCCTTCCTCGTGCCGGGGGTGAGCATCAACGGATTCTTGCCCGCCCTCATCGCCGCCGTCGCCCTCTCGGCCCTGAACCTCTTCTGGAAGATGGCGACTGCCGAGCGCATGGACTGAGGCGGTCCTCCCGGCCGCCCGCATGCACTCTCGACGGCTGCCCCGGGAATTCACGCCCAACGAGATCACCACCCTGCTCGAGGCGAAGCGCCGGGCCGGGGTGAGGGTTCTCGATCTCACCGAAGCGAATCCGACGCGGGCGGGCCTCGCCGGAGCGGGCCCGGCGGAGCTTCGAGCGCTGGCAGACCCCGCCGGCGCCCGCTACGAGCCGCATGCGCGCGGGGCGCCCGCCGCGCGCGAGGCGGTCGCGCGCTACTACGAGGAGCGCGCGGCGGCCGCCGGAGCTTCATGCGGGGGGAGCGTCTCCGCGGAGGACCTCGTTCTCGTTGCGAGCACGAGTGAGGCGTACGCGCACCTATTTCGCCTTCTCTGCGGGCCGGGGGACGAGATCGTGGTCCCGAGACCCAGCTATCCCCTCTTCGAACCCCTCGCCGCGCTGGAGGTCGTGCGTGTCGAGCACTACCGCCTCGCCTACCACGACCGATGGCGGCTCGATCCCGACTCCCTCGAGGCCGCTCTCTCGCCGCGCACCCGCGCGGTCGTGCTCGTTCAGCCCAACAACCCGACCGGCTCGTGCCTTTCGGCCGACGAGATCGCGGGCATCGAGTCGCTCTGCTCGGAGCGCGGGATCGCGATCATCTCCGACGAGGTCTTCGGGGATTTCCCGTGGCCCCCTTCGACCGCGCCGCTCGCCTCCATGGCCGGCGATCGGCGCGCGCTCACCTTCGTGCTCAGCGGGCTGTCGAAGCTCTGCGGGATGCCGCAGATGAAGCTGGCGTGGATCGCGATCGCGGGACCGGCCGCCGCGAAGAGCGAGGCGATGCTTCGGCTCGAGTGGATCGCCGATCTCTTCCTTTCGGTTTCCACCCCGGTCCAGCTCGCGCTGCCGACGCTTCTCCAGGCGCGGCATCCGTTTCAAGACGCGGTCCGGCGGCGGGTCGGGACGAACCTCGCCCGGCTGCGCGCGCTCGGGAATGCGGGCGCGGCCTTCCGCGTACTGGAAGGGGTGGGCGGATGGAGCGCGGTCCTCGCCACACCGGCGCGGTCCGGGGATTTCGCGCTGGACGCGCTCGCGAAGCAGGATGTGCTGGTTCACCCCGGGCATTTCTACGACATCGCCCCGGAGGGCCATGCGGTCGTAAGCTTGCTCCCGGAGCCCGAGACCTTCGAGGAGGGGACCGCGCGGCTCGGGAGCCTTTGGTAGATCGGAGGCGTCGAATGGAATCGCGGACCGTCAAGTCATCGCTCCCTATCTTGGCGCTTGGAGTCGCCGTAGCATGCGCCCTGTCGCTCTCGATCGGCTTCTCGAAGCCGCGGGCCGCCCCCTCGGCGCGCGCCGCCGTGCTGGAAACCACGATGAAAACGATCCCGCCGACGGCCCTCGAGGCGCTCCGCCGCTCGCTCCGCGAGGCTCAGGGCCTGATTCCCGCCCCGGAAACGCCCTACGCCCTTCTTGCCGAGGAGACGAAATTCGACCTCGAATCGAAGGCCCCGTGGGACACGGGCTCCAAGACCTGGACGCGCCCGGCGCGCGCGACCGCGGAGTCTTACTACGAGGTGCCGGACAACGCGTCCGGAGTCTCCGCCGAGCTGCGCGAGCTGCTCGGGCCGATCGAAGTCAGCGTCGAGCTGAACGGCGAGCCGCGATTCGCGGACCTCGCGTCGGAAGGAGGTCCGCCTGCGCTCCTTCCGCTCAAGGACGGCACCGCTGTGGAGGTTTCCGCGATCGTGCCCGGCGCGGTTCAGGGCCGCGTGGCCGCGATGACCCCCCGGCAATCGGAGTACCGGCTCACCGCGCTCACGGTGTTTGTGGGCGACGCCGGGACCGAGGCGAACATCCGGAACGCCGTCAAGGGCCGGTTCAACCCCCGTATCGCCATCAGCCGCACTACCGATCCAGCCGAGCTTCACTTGATCGTCGTGCGGATCCACGGACCCAGGAAGCCCGCCGAGGCGCTTGCGCGCCGCATTCCGGCCGCCTCCCTCCGGCGCCTGCTCCACCGCTGAAGCCGCCGCGGCGCGCCGAAAGGTCGGTGCGCCGCGCCCCCAAAAATATGCTGGAAATGTCCCGGCCCCGGTGTAGGCTCTGCGTCCGCGCTGCGGCGTTCCTCCGGTGCCGGGGACCGGAAAACCGCCGCACAGGCATGCGGGCGGATCCAGCCGCCCGAAGCTCTCAACGAAAACGAAGGGGGTACCGAAGATGAAGTCCCGTCTTGTTCTATCCATCCTGGTTCTCTCATGTCTTGTGCTCGCGGGCTCGCTGATGGCGGCCGACACGAAGGTGAAGGCCAAGCCGTGGGCGATGAACGCGACCATCATCGAGGCATGCAGCTGTCCGATGTTCTGCCAGTGCTACTTCAGCACCTCGCCGGCCTCGCACGCGAGCCACGGGGCCGGTCACGAGGGCCATTCCGAGGCGTTCTGCAAATTCAACAACGCCTACAAGGTGAACCGCGGCACCTACAACGGCGTCAACCTGGCGGGCGCGAAGTTCTGGGTCGCGGGCGATCTCGGCGCGAGCTTCGCCGACGGCGAAGTGGATTGGGGTGTGCTCACGTTCGATCCCTCGGTCACTCCCGCGCAGCGTGAGGGGATTCAGGCGATCATCGGCCACGTGTACCCGGTCAAGTGGACTTCCTTCGCGGTGGGAACCGACGCGCCGATCGTGTGGGAGCACAAGGCGGGCTCCGACATGGCGCACGCGACGCTCGACGGCGGGAAGGCCGGCGAGGTCATCCTCAAGAATTCGGCCAACAAGAACGCCTCGGGCCCCGTCGTGATCAAGAATCTCAAGTATTTCGGCGTGCCGCGGAACGACGGCTTCGTGCTCATGCCGAACGAGGTGCAAGCCTATCGCCTCGGGGACAAGGCATACGAATTCAAGGGCACGAACGGCTTCATGATCACGTTCGATATCACGTCGAAGGACGTCACTCAGGCGACGAACTAAGCACGAGTCTCCGAAATCGCGCGAGGCACCTTCGGCGTACCGCCGGAGGTGCCTTTGCGTCCCCTGCAGATTCGCCGGGCGCGGACGGGAGCCGGTCGCCGCGCGCGGCACGAGGAGGATCCGATGAACAAAGCCCAGCTCGGCCAGTGGTGGAATCATTTCAGGACGGTGAACGGCATCTCCCTGCGCGCGATCCAGGCTCTTCCCAAGGACAAGATCGACGCCAAGCCGTGCAAGGACATGCGCACGCCGAAGGAACTCGTCGTCCACATGTACAACGCCATGCGTTCGGTCGCGGATGGGACCGCGAAGGGTGAAATCACCTGGTCCGATGACGAGGACACGAAGGTCGTGTCCGGCATCCGGTCCCTCGACGAGCTGCTTCGCTTCGCCAACGAGTCCTGGAAGGCGACCGACGCGTCGGTGCAGTCGTTGACGGACGACCAGATCGCGGGACTCGTCAAGACGCCGTGGGGGGAGAGCTTCCCCGGTTTCGTCTGCGTCCAGATCATCTACGACGAGCACCTGCATCATCGCGGCCAGCTCTACGCGTACCTCCGCCAGCTCGGGATCGAGCCGCCGTTCATATGGGACTTCGAGCACAACGCTCCCGAGTTCCAGCCGCGAATGGCCGCCGCGCAGCAGGTCTAGAAACTGACCAACCCGCCGAACCCGAGGGGGCCGGACGCGACGAGCGCCGGCCCCCTTCGTGCGTCCGGCATAGAGGAGCGCGCGCCGGCCGGGGCGCCGGGCGAAGGGAACCCCCGCCGGTCGGCTCCGATGGTCTTCCTCTGGACCGCACAGTTCCTCTCTCAGTTCGGAGACTCGATCTTCCAGCTCGCCTTCATCTGGATGATCCTCGACCTCACCGGATCGAAGTCCGCGACCGGTATCGCCGCAATGATCTCGTACCTGCCTTCCCTGATTTTCGGAGTCGGCGCCGGCCTTCTCGTGGACCGGTGGAACCGGCGGGTCGTCATGATCGGGGCCGACGCGGCCCGCGCGGCGCTGCTTGCGCTCTGCTCCCTGCTTTATTTCGCGGGCGGGCTCACCGCTCCGCTCCTGACCGCGCTCGCGTTCGGAGTCGCCACGGCGTCGGTCCTCTTCTATCCCGCGCGCGACGCGATGCTCCCCGAGCTGGTCTCGCGCGAGGGATTGAATCGAGCGAATTCCCTCGTGCAGCTCTCGCAGCAAGGGGCCTTCTTCGCCGGCCCGATGGCGGCGGGCTTTCTGATCCAGCGATTCGGGGTCGCCTCCTCCTTCCCGACCGGAGCGCTCTTTTTCCTCGGCTCTCTGGGCGCGCTGCTTCTCTTGCGGGGCGCGGGCGCGGCGCACAGGGGCGATCGCAAGGAGATCGGACTGGCGCAGGATTTCCGATCGGGTCTCGCGGCGATCGCGTCCGACCGCACGCTCGTCCTCCTCCTCACGCTCACCGCGCTCGACAATCTCTTCATCATGGGGCCGGCGATCGTGGGAAACGCGGTCCTGGTCCGCGACACGCTGCACGGGAACGCCTCCGCCTACGCGATGGTCGAGGCGACCTACGGGGTGGCGATGATCGTGGGGAGCCTCACGGTCGGACGTCTCGGCCCCCGCATCGGGTACGGGCGCCTGCTCCTGATCGGCATCACCCTCGACGGGCTGACCTACATCCCCGTGCTCTTCTGCCGCACCCTCCCCTTCCTGATCGCGATCTCGTTCGTCCACGCGCTCGCCATTCCGATGATCACGATCCCGCGCACGACGCTCTTGCAAGAAATGATCGCGCCGAGGTTCCAGGGGAGGGTCTTCGCGCTCGTCAACGTGGTGGTGCTGGGCACCACGGCGATTTCGTCGGGGCTGGCCGGGCTGGCGCTCGACCACATGACGGCCCCGGTCCTCTTCGGCTGGATCGGGTGTCTGGCCGCGGCGACGGGACTCCTGGGATTCGCCTCCGGACGGCTCCGGAGGCTCTAGCTTCCCGGCTTCAGTTCCGCCACCTTCCGCCTCGCGAATTCGTCCCTGGGTTCGATCTGGAGCGCACGCTCGTAGAGCGCGAGGGCCTCTTCCCGGGCTCCCGCCTTCTCGCGCAGAATGGCGAGGTTCGTGAGCGCGATCGTGTTCTCCGGGTCCAGCGCGACCGCCCTGCGGAGCGAGCGCTCGGCTTCGGCGGCGCGTCCTCCGGTCGCCTGGAGCACGCCCAGATTCACCCAGGCCTCCGCGTACCGCGGATTCTTCCGCAGAGCCGATTCGAACAGCTCCGCCGCCTCGCCCGGCCGTCCCTTCATGGCGAGCTTCGCACCCAGACTGTATTCCGCGTCCGCGTTCATCGTGTTGGGCATCGGCCCCTGGGCGAGGTTTCCGAGCAGGAAGAGCGAGAGGGCGCCCGCGACCCAGACGGCGCGTCCCACCGGCCGGGCGTCCGCGAGGAACCAGCGGACCCCTTCGGCCGCGAAGATGAGAAGGAAGGGCACGAGGGGCGCGCGGTAGCGCGCGGTGATGAAGAACACGAGGATGGAAACAGCGTAGGTGATCAGAGCCGCGGCGAGCATCGGAGCGCGCTTCGCGCCCACGACCAGACCCACGATTCCGAGCGGCATGAGAAGCCCGAACGGGAACGCCAGCCCGGGAATCTTCCAGAGCAGGACACGGAGCACGGGCGAATACGTCCGCGCGGGATAGATCTCCTGGTTGCGCGGGATCTCGTTGCCCGCGAGAAGGAGATAGAGCTTCTTGATCTGCAGAGCGGCGAAGCCGGCGGGGTCGGAAGCGGCGTAGAGGAGCACCTTTCCCGCGAAGTAGTCCGACGCCGCCCCCGCGCCCCGGATGCCGGCGCGCCGAGGCTCCAGCACGAAGCGCTTCCAATGATCGTCGGGACGGATCGCGACCGTCTCGTCGTAGCGGGGATTATTCCCGATATAGAGATTGATGCCCCCGTTCCAGGAGATCGGGATGAGCTCGCCGCCCCGCTGGAGATTCCGCGCGGTGACCGGCGCGATCGCGAGCACTACCCCGAGAAGGACGGCCCAGGCGCGTCGCCGCGCGGCCGCCGCCAACACCGCGCCGATCACGAGCGACGGCGCGGTCACGACCGAGGCGAGGCCGACGAGTAGCCCCGACCCGCCCCAGAACCACGCCGCCCGTCGCGGATCGACCCGCGCCCGGAGTGCTAAGACGATGGAGGCGAGCTGAAGCGCGATCGTGAGGCTCGGCGTGAGGAGCTCGCCGTCGTAGTAGATCAGCATGCCGTAGAGCGCCGCGCCACATCCGGCGATCAGCCCGACCCGGCGGCCGAAGAACCGCGCCCCGATCCACGCGGTCATCGTGGCGCTTGCGGCGCCCAGCAACGCCTGCGCGATCCTCGGCGCCAGGTAGCCCGCCCCGGCAAATCTGTACACCCAGGAGAGAAAGTAGGAGTAGCCGGGCGGCTGCCAGAAAATCGGATCGGGATGGCCGTGGCCGGCCGCGATCGATCGCGCGGCTTCGTCGTAGGTCGCCGCGTCGATGACCGGATTCGTGAAGTACGGGCTCGCGCGCATCGCGAGCACGTGGGTCAGCCGGAGCAGGAACGCCGCGGCGAAGAGCAGGAGCAGCGATCGCCCCCCGATTTCACCCGCCGGTCCTTGCGGCCGCGCCTCCGCACCGCGCCCCGGCCGATCCTCCGCGCCGCGCCCCGGGCGTGCGCGGGCGCCGTGCTTGCCGCGCGCGTTCACCCCTCGGGCGCCGCGGCGGTCCGTTCGCGGCTCTTGCGGGTCCAGAGGTAGGAGAAGGGGAACCCCAGCGCCGCGACGAGCACGCCGGCGGCCGCGCGCCACCCGCTCTGGCTCAGGTCGCTCGCGACGATGGCCACCGTGACCAGGATGAACACGAGCGGCGTGAGCGGAAAGAGGGGGGTGCGGTATTCCGGCCTCGGGATGAGCCCCGCGCGCTCCTTACGCCGGTACATGAAGAGCCCCGCGATCGTGAGGCCGTAGAAAAGCCACGAGGTCGTGACGAACCACCCCGATACATCCTCGAAGCCGCCGGCGAACCATAGCCAGATCGTCGAGAGCGCCCCCTGGATCCAGAGCGCCACGTCCGGGGTGCCGCGCTCCACGTTCACGTGCGCCGCCCGCTTCCAGAAAAGGCCGTCCGCCGCCATGGCGAGGGTGACCCGCGGTCCGGTGAGGATCGAAGCGTTCACGGTACCGAACGTCGAGACCGCCACGAGCACCGCGAGGGCGCGGCCCCCCCAGTCCCCCAGGATCCGCCGCATCGCCTCCGCCCCGACCGCCTCGTAGGTCCCCACTTCCGCGGGGCTCAGCACCGAAAAGTAGGCGACGTTCGTGATCACGTACACGAGGACCACGAGCAGCACCCCGCCGAGAATGGCGATCGGGAAATTGCGCGCGGGATTCACGATCTCCCCGCCGACGTAGGTCGAGTCGGTCCATCCGTCGTACGCGAAAAGGATCGGGATCATCGCGAACACCAAGGCGAGAAGAAACGGATGTCCGCGGTTCGACTCCGCCAGGGTCTGGCCCGCCGGCGCACCCGCGTGCGGGAGCAGGAACGCGGCGAGGCACAGGGCCAGGATCCCCAGCACCTTGAGCGTCGTGAAGACGGTCTGAGTCCCGGTGCCCTGCCTCACGCCGAGCAGGTTCACGAAGGTGAGACAGGCGATCGCCGCGAACCCGGCGTAGAACTCGACGCCCTTGGCGAGCCCGACCGCCTGACAGAAGTACGTCGCGAACACGCTCGCGATCGAGGCGATCACCGTCGGCTTGATCACCCAGAGACTCGCCCACCCGAAGACGAACGCTAGGCGATCCCCGAAACTCTCGCGGATGAAGACGTAGAGGCCCCCCGTACGCGGGTGCGTCACGGCCATCTCCGCGAGCGCGAGCGAACCGCACAAGGACAAGACACCGCCGAGCGCCCAGGCGAGGAGGGCCCAACCGGGGCTCGTCAGTTCCTGCGCGACCGAATGGGGGGAGCGGAAGATGCCCGATCCGATGATGCTGCCCACCGTGATCGCGGTCGCGGCGTAGAGTCCGATCTGGCGCTTGAGAAGAGGCTCCCCGCGCGGGGGAGCCGTCCGGCCGACCATGGCGGCAGAC
>DASXQO010000079.1:0-33163 GCA_036507115.1 Candidatus Eiseniibacteriota bacterium
AGCCTGCTGGCCAACCGCGGATTTTCCTCCTCGGGGGACGTTCAGGACTTCCTTGAACCGAACCTGGATAGGTTGCTGGACGCCTTCACGATGCGGGACATGGATCTCGCGGCCGCGCGGATCTGGAAGGCGATCGACGAGCGGGAGTCGATCCTCGTCTACGGGGACTACGACGTCGACGGCATCACGGCCACCAGTCTCCTGACCGCCGCCCTCACGAGGCTCGGAGGGAAAGTCTCCTACTTCATCCCGGATCGGATCCGGGATGGGTACGGCTTCTCGGTGCGCGGCGTCGACGTGGCCAAGAAGCGGCGGATCCGGCTGGTCATCACGGCCGACTGTGGCATTACGGCGACGACCGAGGTCAAGCTCGCCAAGCAGCACGGAATCGATGTGATCGTGACCGATCACCATGAACCGCTCGGCGTGCTGCCCGAGGCGGACGCGGTTCTGAATCCGAAGCGGCGCGACTGCCCCTACGAATTCAAGGAGCTTGCCGGAGTCGGCGTGGTCCTCAAGCTCGTGCAGGGTCTCGCCCAGCACCGGCCGGGTTCGCTTCCGGCCGATTTCGTCTACGACCACCTGGATCTGGTCGCGCTCGGCACCATCGCGGACGTCGTGCCGCTCCGGGGCGAGAACCGGATCTTCGCGAAGCTCGGGCTCGAGCGGATCTGCAATTCGGCCAAGCCGGGAATCATCGCGCTCAAAGAGGTGGCCGGGCTCCGCTCCAAGCGCGTGGAAAGCGGCCACGTCGCCTACATCCTGGCGCCGCGGATCAATGCGGCGGGCAGGCTCGGAAACGCCGAGAGCGGCGTCCGGCTTCTTCTCTCGACCGAGCCGAACGAGGCGATGACGATCGCGGAGAGCCTCGAAGAGGACAACACCCTGCGCAAGAAGATCGACGAGTCCACGCTCGAGGAGGCGCTCGACCAACTCCAGGCGCTGGGTCCCGAGCTTCCGCCGGCGATCGTGCTCTGGTCGGAGCGGTGGCACCCCGGGGTCCTGGGAATCGTGGCCTCACGGCTGATGGAGCGCTACCACCGTCCGACCATCCTCATCTCGGCGGACCACGACGAGGGCAAGGGTTCCGGCCGAAGCATCCCGGGCTTCGACGTATGCCAGGCATTGCAAGAATGCCGCGAGCATCTGATCGGATTCGGAGGGCACAGCTACGCGGCGGGTCTCACGATCCGAGGCGACCAGCTCCACGCGTTCCGGGAGCACATGTGCCGGGTCGTGGCCGGGCGGCTCACGCCCGACGACTACGTGCCCAAGCTCTCGATCGACGGGGCGCTCCTCCTCGATGAATGCAACGAGGACCTCGTGCACTTTCTCGACCGGCTCTCGCCCTTCGGGATCGGAAATACGGAACCGCTCTTCATCGCCGAGAACATCCAGATCGCCGGCACTCCCATGGTCGTGAGCCGGAACCACCTCAAGCTGAACGTGCGCCAGAACGGCCGCGAGCTCGAGTGCATCGGGTTCGGCATGGGCCATCTCGCGGGGCCGATCCAGACCGAGCCGGGGCGCGTCTGCATCGCGTTCGTCCCCACGATCAACGTCTGGCAGAATCGCGCGCGGCTTCAGCTCAAACTGCGGGACGTCCAGATACGGTAGCGATGGAACCGGTCCCCACCGACATCCTGGGACCGCTGCTCCAAATCCTCGAGCGGTCCAAGGCCCGCGCCGACACCAAGCGGCTGCGCGACGCGTTCGAATTCGCCGCGAAGGCGCACGGCTCCCAGCTTCGGCTGACGGGCGAGCCCTACGTCACCCACTGCGTCGCGGTCGCGCTCATCCTGGTCGAACTGCTGGGCCCCCGCGCCGACGAGACGATCCTCGTCTCGGCGCTGCTCCACGACGTGGTGGAAGACACCGAGGCCGATCTCGCGAAGGTTCAATCGGCGTTCGGATCCGAGGTCGCCGTTCTCGTCGACGGCGTGACCAAGATCGGCGGGCTCCACTTCGACCGGCCGGAATGGGAGCAGGCCGAGAACTTCCGGAAGATGCTCCTCTCGATGGCCAAGGATCTCCGGGTCATCCTGATCAAGCTCGCCGACCGCCTTCACAACATGCGCACCCTCCATTCGCTCGAGCCCGTGCGCGCCACGCGGATCGCGCGGGAGACCCGCGAGATCTACGCTCCGCTCGCGCACCGGCTCGGGATCGCGCGCTTCAAATGGGAGCTGGAGGATCTCTGCCTCAAGTACCTGGATCCGGACGCCTACGACGATCTGCGCCGGAAGGTGCAGCTGAAGCGCGAGGAGCGGGAGGGGGTGATCGAGGGGGTGATGCGCCCGCTCCTGTCGCGGCTCGCCGAGCTCGAGATCAAGGCCGACGTGCAAGGCCGCCCGAAGCACCTGGACTCGATCTACCGCAAGATGGAGGCGCAGAACCGGAAATTCGAGGAGATCTTCGACCTGCTCGGGGTCCGCGTGGTCACGCCGGACAAAGCGGATTGCTATCGCGTCCTCGGGCTGATCCACGATCTCTACACGCCGGTCCACGAGCGCTTCAAGGACTACATCGCCACCCCGAAGAGCAACATGTACCAATCGCTCCACACCACGGTCGTGGCGCCCGGCGGGACCATGGTCGAGTTCCAGATACGGACCGCCGAGATGCACCAGACCGCCGAGCTCGGGGTCGCGGCGCACTATCGGTACAAGGAGGGAGGCGGCGGGCCCGATACCGAGCTTCTGGCCAAGCTCCAACCCGTGCTGCGCAACGTGGAGTGGCAGTCCACGTCGAGCGACCCCGACGAGTTCATGGATTTCTTCAAGACCTCGCTCTACCAGGACGAGGTCTTCGTCTTCACCCCGCGCGGCGACCTGCGCCGGCTTCCGCGCGGCGCCACGCCGCTCGATTTCGCCTACCTGGTGCACACGGAGGTGGGGCATCGCTGCGTCGGAGCCAAGGTGAACGGACGGATCGTGCCCCTGCGTTACGAGCTGCGGAGCGGCGACACCGTGCAGATCGTCACCTCCCCCCTCGGGAAGCCCAACCGCGACTGGCTCAAACTCGTCAAGAGTCCGAACGCCCGGAGCAAGATCCGTCACTGGCTCAAGACATCCGAACATGCGGACTCCGTATCGCTCGGCAAGGAGATGCTCGATCGGGAGCTGCGCCGCCGCCGTCTTTCGCCTCCACAAGAGATGACGCTCGATCAGCTCGCCCAGGCGCTCGGCTACGGGGACGTGGATCAGCTGATGGGCGCTCTCGGCCGCGGCAGCGTTTCGATCTCGCAGGTCATCCAGCGCTGGTTCCCGCAAGGGGTCGGTCCCGTGCAGCGGATCAAGGAGGCCTCGCTCGACACGATCCGGGCGATCACCCGCAGGCCGGGGCGGGGCGTCCGGATCCAGGGCGTGGACAACCTCATGATCAACTACGCCAAGTGCTGCCAGCCGGTCCCCGGCGACCCGGTCGTGGGGATCGTGACCCGCGGCCGCGGCGTTACGGTGCACCGCACCGATTGCCCGAACACCTTCGACGACCGCGTCGCTCCGGAGCGGCGGCTCCTCGTGGACTGGGACGCCGCGCCCGACGATTCCTTCGTGGTGAAGCTTTCGATCTTCGGCGTGGACCGGAAGAGTCTTCTCGCCGACATCGCGAAGGCGATTTCAACCACCAACACGAACATACGGACCGCCGGCATCAAGGCGCGCGACCGGAACGCCCAGGGCGCCTTCGTCGTGGAGGTTCGCGATCTGAGTCATCTCCGGGGCGTCATGCGCGCCATCGAGCGCGTCGAAGGGGTCGAGGCCGTGGAACGCGAGGAGATTTTCGGCAGGCCCCCTCGGGCGGGGGAGGCGGATGCCGCTTCGTGAAGGCGCTGCTGCAGCGCGTGAGCCGCGCGGCGGTGCGCGTGGAAGGGGACGAGATCGCGCGCATCGGTCCGGGCCTCCTGATCCTCCTGGGCGTGGCCGAGCGGGACCACGCGGGATTTCCGGAACGGCTCGCCGCGCGCTGCGCCGACCTTCGCATTTTCGAGGACGGGCAGGGTAAGATGAACCGGTCGGTGCGGGAGGTCCAAGGCGAAGCGCTCGTCGTGCCACAGTTCACCCTGGTCGCCGACACCTCGCGCGGGCGCCGTCCGAGCTTCGATTCCGCGGCCGGTCCGGAGTTCGCCGAGCGCGCGTTCACCGCCTTTTGCGCGGCGCTCTCCGCTCTCGCGGTTCCTACGGGGAGAGGAAGATTCGGGGCTTCCATGGAGGTGGAACTCGTCAATCGGGGTCCGGCCACGTTCCTCCTCGAAATCACTCCTGAGACCTGACCATGCGAACCAACCTCCTCAATCCGTTCGGACCCCACATCGTGCTCGCCTCCCGGTCGGCGCGGCGGCGTGAGCTCCTCACGCTCGTCGGCGCCCACTTCGACTGTTTTCCCGTGGATGTGGACGAAGCCGCGCTTCCCGCGGAGCGCGCGGAGGCCCACGTCTTGAGATTGGCGGAGGCGAAGGCGCGCGCGGCGCTCGACCAGGGTGCGGTGCGGACGAATCCGGAATCGACCGTTCTTCTGGGGGCCGACACGGTCGTCACGATCGATCGGGAGATCCTGGGAAAACCGATCGCTTCCGAGAGCGCGGCCCGGATGCTCCGGAGGTTGTCGGGGCGGGTGCACGAGGTCTGGACCGGTCTCTCGCTGGTCCATCCCCGGGACGGGCGCGCGGTGAGCCAGGCGGTCCGGAGCATCGTGAAGCTCGCGCACCTGGACGGCCCGGAAATCGACCGCTACATCGCGACCGGCGAGCCGCTCGACAAGGCGGGCGCCTACGCGGTGCAGGGACACGGGGCGCTCTACGTCGAGGCGATCGAAGGCTCGTACTCGAATGTGGTCGGGCTTCCGCTTTCCCACTTGAAGCACGCCTTGGCGCTCCTCGTCGACGTGCCCGAGCGGCGTGAGGCGTGACGGAGGCGGAACTCTTTGCGGCCCCAATACTTCCGAATGCCTCCGTTGACAAGGGGCCCCAACAACCTTTAATCTCCATCGTTTACGCCATCCGCATACGAGGAGGTCATCTTCATGGGCACGTACTCGGTACGCGCCTCGGAAATCGTACAGGATTGGTATGTCGTCGATGCCGAGGGGCAAATCCTGGGCAGGCTCGCGAGCGAGATCGCGAGTGTGCTCAAGGGAAAGCGCAAGGTCACCTATTCCACGCATCTGGACGTCGGGGACCACGTTGTCGTGGTCAACGCGGAGAAGGTGCGGGTAACGGGACGCAAGCGCGACGAGAAGATCTATTTTCGGCACTCGCTCTATCCGGGCGGGCACAAGCTCACCCGTTTCCGAGACGTGCAGGCCGAAAAGCCGGATGAGATCATCCGGCTCGCGGTCAAAGGCATGCTCCCCAAGAACAAGCTGGGGCGCGCCATGATCAAGAAGCTCAAGGTCTATGCCGGGCCGGAGCATCCGCACGCCGCACAGGCGCCGCGGCCGCTCCCTTCGACCGGCGCCAAATCCTAGGGAGGCGATTCGAACGCGATGACCGATTTCATGGGGACGGGCCGCAGGAAGACTTCGATCGCGCGGGTCCGTCTCAGGGAGGGCACGGGCAAGCGCACCGTCAACGGCAGAGACTTGGACCAGTATTTCTCCCGGCTCGCTCTGAGCCGGATCGCCTTGCAGCCGCTCGTGGCGAGCAACACCGCGGACAAATATGATCTCACGGCCAGCGTTCGCGGGGGCGGCTCGACGGGGCAGGCGGGAGCAATCTGTCTGGGAGCGGCGCGTGCGCTGCTCCGCATCGATCCGGCGCTTCGCGGCCTGCTCGGGAAGGAAGGCCTCCTGACCCGCGATGCGCGCATGAAGGAACGGAAGAAGTACGGCCAGGCCGCGGCCCGCAAGCGGTTCCAGTTCTCGAAGCGGTAGATCGAAAGCTCGCAATCCAGGCGGACGGCGCCCGGCGCCGCCGCCATCACTCACGCTCCGGACCGAATGGCCGGTCTCCCGGATACGGGGGTCTTTCGGGCGGAAGGAGCGGCGGATCAAGACCGGAGGTAGCGTTTGGCCGAAATCGGAATGAAGGAGCTTCTCGAAGCGGGCGTCCACTTCGGGCATCAGACCCGGCGCTGGAATCCCAAGATGAAGAAATTCATCTTCATCGAACGCAACGGCATCTACATCATCGATCTGCAGAAGACGCTCAAATCGCTCACCGACGCCCGCGCGATGCTGGAAGGCGTGGGCCGGAAGGGCGGTACCGTGCTCTTCGTCGGCACGAAGAAGCAGGCGAAGGACGCGATTCGGGACGAAGCCGAGCGTTGCGGCATGCCCTACGTGAACGAGCGCTGGCTCGGCGGCATGCTCACCAACTTCAAGACCATCAAGTCGAACATCCGCCGTTTCAAGGACATCGAGAAGATGGCCGCCGACGGCACCCTCGAGAAGCTCTCCAAGAAAGAGCAATCCCAGATCGACAAGGAGCGCACGCGACTCGCGAAGATTTTCACCGGCATCAAAGAGATGTCCGCGCTGCCGGCCGCGATTTTCGTGATCGACACCAAGAAGGAGCGCATCGCGGTCGCGGAGACGAACCGTCTCGGCATTCCCGTGGTCGGGGTGGTGGACACGAACTGCGACCCGGAGGTGGTGGACTATCCACTCCCCGGGAACGACGACGCGATCCGGTCGATCCGCCTCTTCGCGCGATTCGTGAGCGACACGCTTATGGGCGCCCGCCAGGAGGCCCAGGAGGGAGCGGACGTCGTGGAGCCTACGCGCGAAGCCCAGCCTCCGGTTCCCGACGCCGTCGCGAGCGCTTGATCCCACTGGCTTCGCCGGTACCGACACCGCCCGATCCCATGTTAGGAAGGAGTTCTGGATGACGATCACGGCTTCGCTCGTGAAGGATCTTCGCGAGCGGACCGGCGTGGGCATGATGGAGTGCAAGAAGGCCCTCGCCGAATCCAACGGAGACATCGAAAAGGCGATCGAGGTGCTGCGCAAGCAGGGGCTCTCGCGTGCCTCGGAGAAATCCGGGCGCGTGGCCAAGCAGGGGCTCGTCTACGCCTACATCCACCCGGGAGATCAGCTCGGCGTGATGCTCGAGCTGGCGTGCGAAACGGACTTCGTGGCGCGCACCGACGACTTCCGCGAGCTGGCGAAGAGCCTCGCCATGCAGGTCGCCGCGACCGGGGCCCGCGCCGTGGACCGGGAGAGCGTCGATCCGGCGCTGATCGAGCGCGAACGCGCCATTCTTCTCGAGCAGGTCCGGAGCAGCGGAAAGCCGGAAAACCTCCTCGCCAAGATCGTGGAGGGGAAGATCGAAAAATACTACGAGGAGATCTGTCTCCTGGAGCAACCCACCATCCGCGACCCGGACCGCAAGGTCAAGGACCTCGTGGATCAGGCGATCGCGAAGCTCGGGGAAAACATCGTCGTGCGCCGCTTCGCCAAGTTCCGGATCGGGGAAAACTGAAGCCGTGACGACCCCCCGCCGCCGCGTCCTCCTCAAGCTGAGCGGTGAGGTCCTCGCCGGGGAGACCGGCCACGGGATCGACGCCGTGGCACTCAGCCGCCTATCGGGGGAGATCCGCGAGGGCGTCGGGAGCGGCATTACGCTGGGAATCGTGATCGGCGGCGGCAACATCATCCGGGGCACCGCGGCCACCTCCGACGGGGTGGACCGCGCGGCGGCCGATTCGATGGGCATGCTCGCGACCGTGATCAACGCGATCGCGTTGCAAGATTCGCTGGAGCGCCAGGGGCTCAGCACCCGCGTGCTGAGCGCGATCGAAATGCGCGCGCTCGCGGAGCCCTACATCCGCCGCCGAGCCGTGCGCCATCTCGAAAGGGGACGCGTCGTCATTCTCGCCGCAGGCACGGGTCATCCGTACTTCACGACGGACACCGCGGCCGTGCTTCGCGCCGTGGAGATCGGCGCCGATGTCCTGCTCAAGGGAACCAAGGTGGACGGGGTCTTCTCGGAGGACCCGGTGCGGAATCCCGCCGCGATCCGGTACGACTCGCTGAGCTACCCCGAGGTCATCGACCGGCGGCTCCAAGTCATGGACATGACGGCGTTCACGATGGGCATGGACAACAGGCTCCCGATCGTGGTGTTCAACGTCACCGTTCCGGGGAATCTGGTGCGCGCGCTGCGTGGCGAGTCCGTGGGAACCAGGGTACTCGTGGAGGTCTAGGATGGACCCCAGCATCGTCAAGCACTCCGAAGAGCGCATGAAGAAAGCGGTCGAGACGATCCGCCATGAAATCGCCACGATCCGCACCAACAAGGCGACGACGTCGCTCCTCGACGGGATCAAGGTCGAGTACTACGGAAGCCCGGTCCCGCTGCAGCAAGTGGCCAGCGTGAGCGTGCCGGAGTCCCGGATGATCCTGATCCAACCGTGGGAGCGGACGGTGCTCCCGGAAATCGTGAAGGCGATCCAGAGGTCGGACCTCGGGCTGAATCCAACGGACGACGGAGCGGTGGTGCGCCTCGTGCTTCCTACGCTCACCGAGGAGCGCCGCAAGGATCTGGTCAAAGTCTTAGGTAAAATCATCGAGGACGGCCGCGTCCGCGTGCGAACCATCCGCCGCGAGGCGAACGACGAACTGAAAAAGCTGGAAAGGGAGCACAAAATCTCCGAAGATGACTCCAAGAAGGCCCAGGCCGAAATCCAGAAATTGACCGATCGTTACATCGCGTCGCTGGATGAGCTGTTCGGTAAGAAACAGGCCGAAGTCATGGAGGTCTAAACCCTGGATCCTCGCCGCGCCGGGCTCGACCGGCTACCGGACGCCGCGGGAAGCAGTTCGATCTTGATCGGGCCCGAGGACCGGACGTCCGCGGGCCCTTCTTCTTTGCCGTGCGGCGGATCTCGAAGAGTCCCGTGAAATCCGCGCATCCCGTGAAATCCGCGCCGTCGCTCGAGCAGGTGCTCAAGCGTCCGACGCCCGCGCACATCGCGATCATCATGGATGGAAACGGTCGATGGGCGGAGCGGCGCGGACTGCCCCGGCTGATGGGGCATCGCGCCGGACGCCGTGCGGTGCGGGAAGCGGTCGAGGGCGCGGTCGAGCTCAAGATCCGTGTTCTGACGCTCTACACCTTCTCGCTCGAGAATTGGGATCGTAGCACCCGGGAGGTGAGCGGGCTCATGCGCATCCTGGAACAGGTGCTGCGGGAAGAGCGCGAGGAGCTGGAGAAGAACAACGTCCAACTCCGCACCATCGGTCGCGTGGATCTCCTGCCCGAACGTAGCCGCAAGATCCTGGAAGACACGCGCGAAGCGCTCGCGGCGAACGACGGGCTCATCCTCGTGCTGGCGCTTTCCTACGGAGGGCGTGCCGAGATCGTGGACGCGGTGCGGCGCATCGTGGAACAGGACCGCGAAGAGCGGATCCCTCCCAGCGGAATCGACGAGGAGTTTTTTGCGGGCAAGCTCGATACCGATGGACTGCCCGACCCGGACCTCCTCATCCGGACGAGCGGGGAGCTCAGGGTCTCGAACTTCCTCCTCTGGCAGCTCGCGTACGCGGAGTTCTGGGTCACGGACGTGCTGTGGCCCGATTTCAGGCGAAAGCATCTCTATCAGGCGGTGTATGACTTCCAACGCAGAAGTCGTCGATTTGGCCGAGCGCGCTGACCCTCGCGACGAGGCCAAGGCCTTGGCGCCCGCGCCCCCGAAAGATCCCTCCCTCGTGCTCCGCGTCACGAGCGCGGTCGTCTTTCTTCCGCTGCTCGTCCTGATGGCCCGCGTCGGGGGCCTCCTCTATCTCGCGTTCGCGCTCCTGTTCATCGGGCTCGCGCTGCGCGAGTTCTACATCATGATGGCTTCCAAGGGGCTCGCGCCGCACTGGAAGTCGGGGTTCGTGGCCGCCTTCCTGTTCCCGATCGGGATCTACGCCCGGCTGCGCACGCACCGGACCGAGGAATGGCACCTGGCGGGGCTCCTTACGGTGCTCCTCGTCGCGATGCTGCTTGCCGAGCTCCGCCGAGGCGCCAGCAAGCAGACGCTCGTGAACGCCTCGTCCACGCTCCTCGGCGTGCTCTACATCGGCTGGCTCGGGTCGCACGTGTGTGCGCTCCGCGAGCTCCCCTGGTCACTGAACGTGCCCTATGCGCAGGGAATGTCCTTCGCGCTCCTGCCGTTTTTCTTGGCCTGGACCTGCGATACCGCGGCGTACGCGGTGGGGCGCGCGTGGGGGCGCCATCCTCTGGCGCCCGGCGTGAGTCCGCAGAAATCGGTCGAGGGAGCGGTCGCCGGACTCCTCGCGGCGGTCGCGGCGGGGGCCGTGGCGCACGTGTGGTTCGCTCCGTATCTTTCGTGGGGCGCCGCGCTGGCGCTGGGCGCCCTCGTGGGGGTGTTCGCCCAGCTCGGCGATCTGGTGGAGTCGCTCCTGAAGCGCGACGCGGAGGCGAAGGAGTCCTCGAGCCTGATCCCCGGGCACGGCGGCGTGCTCGACCGCTTCGACAGCCTGCTCTTCGCGGCGCCTCTCGTCTATTACTTCCTCGTGTGGGAGGTGTTCGGGCGATGACCAGGGTCGCGCTCCTCGGTGCGACGGGTTCGATCGGGTCCGCGGCGCTCGACTTGGCAGCCGCCTATCCCGACCGGATCCGGCTCGTGTCGCTCGCCGCCCGCTCGAACGATTCGGCACTGGTCCGCGCGGCGGAATCGTTCGGAGTGCCGCGGATCGCGCTGGTGGATCCGGAGGCGGCGCGCCGGGCGCGCGCGGCGTGGAAGCGGGGCGAAGTGCTCGAAGGGGAGCAGGCGCTCGTCACCCTCGCGGAGGAGGACGGCGCGGACGTGGTGGTGAATGCGGTGGTCGGGGGGATCGGACTCAGGCCCACGGTCGCGGCGCTCTCCAAGGGAAAGCGCGTGGCGCTCGCGAACAAGGAGTCGGTGGTCCTGGCCGGAGAGCTTCTGACCGCGATCGCGAAAGCCTCGGGCGGCGTGATGATTCCGGTCGACTCCGAGCACAGCGGCGTCTTCCAGTGCCTGGCCGGCCGGCCCGCGGAGGATGTGCGCCGCGTCACGCTCACGGCGTCGGGCGGCCCGTTTTTGAGACGCGATCCCGCCACCGTGATGGATTCGACACCCGAAGAGGTCCTGAAGCATCCGACCTGGTCGATGGGGGAGCGCATCACCGTCGATTGCGCGACCCTGATCAACAAGGGGTTCGAGGTGATCGAAGCGCGCTGGCTCTTCGGACTCTCGCCGGAGAAGCTCGACGTCGTGATCCATCCCCAGTCGATCGTGCACGCGTTCGTCGAATTCACGGACGGCTCGGTCGTAGCGCAGCTCTCGATCCCCGACATGCGGCTTCCGCTGCTCTACGCGCTGAGCTTTCCCGATCGATGGGCTTCGGACCTCCCGCGGCTCGACGTGCCGAATCTGGCAGCGCTCACGTTCGAGCCTCCCGATCCGGCCCGGTGTCCGGGCTTGGCGCTCGCGCGGCGCGCGCTCGAGACCGGAGGAACCGCTCCCGCCGTCCTGAACGCGGCCGATGAGGAGGCGGTGTGGCTGTTCCTGGGCCGGAAGATCCGGTTCGGTGATCTGATGCCGCTCGTGGACGAGGTGTTGAGCGCGCACCGGCCGGCGGCCGGAGCGCCCACGCTCGACTCGATCCTCGAAGCGGACCGTTGGGCCCGCGGGCGGCTCCACGAGGCCGCGGCCATGAATCGTAGATGAAGGCGCGCGAGATCCCGTCACGCGAGACGCTCCTCCACCTCGTCGACCGGTTTCGACGCAGGAACGTGGCGGTCATCGGGGATCTCGTGCTCGACGAGTACTGGGTTGGGCGATCGTCGCGCATCTCACGCGAGGCGCCGGTCCTGATCCTCGAGCACGAGGCGGAGCGGCACGTGCCCGGGGGTGCCGCGAACGCGGCGATGAACGTGCGCGCGCTCGGGGGCGTTCCCCTCGTCGTCGGGAGACTCGGCGGCGATCCCGCCGGCCGCACCCTCGCCCGCGCGCTCCGGGAAAGCGGGCTCGCGACCGCGTGGCTCTACCGCGACGGACGCGGCGGCACGATCGTCAAGACACGCATCCTCGCGGGATCGAGCCACGCCGCGCGCCAGCAGATCGTGCGGCTCGACCGGGGGCACACCGAGCCCCTGTCGCGCGCGGCCGAGCGGAAACTCACGCGCGCGGCCCGGGCCGCGGTCCGCCGCGCGGGCGCGGTGCTCCTCTCCGATTACGGCTACGGCGTGTTGAGCCGGACGCTGCGGCGCGCGGCGATCCAGGACGCGAGGCGTGCCGGGGTCCCGGTCGTGGTCGATTCGCGCTACGACCTGGGCTCCTACCGCGGAGCGACGCTGCTCACGCCGAACGAACACGAGGTCCTCGAGGCGATGCGTCTGCCCTCCCTGCGCGCGCCGGTCTTGAAGCGCGCTGGGGAAGCAATGGTCCGGGACGGCGGCGCGCGCGCGGTCTGGATCACCCGGGGGAGCGACGGCATGCTTCTCTTCGAGCGCGGGAGCCGCCCGCTGGGGCTTTCGATCGTGGGCTCCTCCGACGTCGCGGACGTGACGGGAGCGGGGGATGCGGTATCGGCCTCCGCCGCGCTCGCGCTCGCGGCGGGGGCTACGCAGCTCGAGGCGGCGATGCTCGCGACATACGCCGCTTCGGTCGTCGTCATGAAACGCGGGACCGCGACCGTGAGCCGCGAGGAGCTCCGGGAGGCGATCCGCACCCACGCCGCGCCCAGGGTTTCCGGATGAGCGCCGCGCCGATGGCCTCCGGATGAAAGCGCCCGGCGGAAAGGTGGTGACGCTCGCGCTTCTGGAAACGCGACTCGGCGAGCACCCCGGCGAACGCGAGGGGCTCGTGCTCGCGAACGGAATCTTCGACCTCCTCCACGTGGGGCACGTCCGCTACCTCACGGGAGCGAAGGAGGCGGGGTCCACCCTTCTCGTCGCGTTGAATTCGGACGCCTCCGCGCGGCGGCTCAAGGGGAACGGCCGCCCGCTCATGCCGCTCGCGGAACGCATGGAGCTCGTGGCCGCGCTCGAGTGCGTGGACTGGGTGACCTCCTTCGAGGAGGATTCCGTGGAGCAGGTGCTGCGGCGCATCCTCCCCGGGGTACACGCCAAGGGGACCGACTACACCGTGGAGAGCGTTCCCGAGCGGGCGGTCGCGCAGTCGCTCGGGATCCGTACGGTCATCGTCGGAGACGCGAAGGGCCACGCGACCAGCGACCTGGTCCGGCGCATCGGCCGGCGGAACCCCGCGGACCCGGAGGGCAGCCTCAGTGGATGAGCGTTCGGGAACCCCAGCCGCTCCACGCCGCGTGCTCGTCACGCGGCTGCGGCGGATCGGAGACGCGATCCTCGTGCTGCCGGTCCTCGAGGCGCTGCGGGAGGCCTTTCGGGAGTGCTCGATCGATTTCCTCGCCGAGCGGGGTCCCGCGCAGGCGGCCATCGGGCACCCCGCCGTGGATCAGGTGCTGGTGCGCGAACGGACGCCGGGCTCGATCCTCCCCGCTTCTCCGCGTCTGCTCTGGCGGCTCCGCGCGCGCCGCTACGACTGGGTCATCGATCTCTACGGGAATCCGAGGAGCGCCATGCTCGCCGCGTGGACGGGAGCGGAGGTCCGCGTGGGACCGGCCCGGCGCGGACGCCGCCGCTTCTACACGCATCCGATCCCGCCGGCCGGAAAGCCGCTCTCCGCGGTCGAACACCATCTCCGCTACCTCGAAGCGGTAGGCCTCACGCCTACGCCCCGCGCGCCGCGCGTGGTGCTCACCGACCGCGAGAGCGAGGAGGGACGAAAGCTGCTCGATACGGCGCTTTCCAGGGCAACGCCCCGCGTGGGAATCCATCCCGGGAACCGCTGGCCCGCGAAGCGCTGGCCCGAGGAGCGCTTCGCGGCCCTCACGCGCGCGATTCCACGCCTCGGCGCCCGCGCGGTCGTCCTCGCGGGGCCGGGGGAGGAGAGCCTCGCGCGTCGGGTCGCTTCCGCGTCGGGAGGGCGCGAAGACGCTCCGGTCCTCGCCGGCCTTCCGCTCCGGGCCTACTGGGGCGTGATCGCCGCGCTGGACGCGCTCGTCACCGTGGACGGGAGCCCGCTTCACGCCGGACCCGCGCTTCAAACTCCCACCGTCGGTATTCTCGGCCCCACCGAGCCCGAGATCTGGTTTCCGTACCGGCCCAGCGAGGGGCACCAGCTGCTTTCGAGGGAGATCTGGTGCCGTCCCTGCCACCGGCACGAGTGCGCCCGGATGGACTGTCTCGACTGGATCAGCGTGGGGGACGCGCTCCAGGCGGTGGAGCGCGCCCTGGCCCATGGAGGAGGCGCGCGTGCGATCGCGTGACCCGGTAGTCGATCTCTCCCGGGTGCGCCGCGCGCTCGTGGTGCGTCACCGGGCGGCCGGCGATCTGCTGCTCACCACGCCCGCGCTTCGCGCGCTTCGCGCGGGATTGCCCTCCGCCACGATCGACATTCTCGTGTCCCGCGGGACGGGCGCGATCCTTCGCGGGAATCGGGACGTGGACCGGGTGCTGGAGATGGACCGGGGCTCGCCGGTCTCGCAGATCACGCGGTACGTCCGGCTCCTCGGGGGCGGTTACGACCTCGTGCTCGACATGGTGTCCAATCCGAGGAGCGCATTCATGACGGCGTTGACCCGCGCACCGGTCCGCGTCGGGTACGACCTGCGCGGGCGCCGCTGGGCCTATACGATCCGTCTCCCACGGGAGCCCGCCGGCCCGGACGGCCCGGTGGCGCGATACGCTCCCGAGGCCTCGCTGGACCTGGTGCGCGCGATCGGAATCCCTCCCCGGGGCCTCGAGCTGACGATTCATGTTTCCCCTGAAGCCCGCGCGGGAATCGACGGCTGGCTGCGGAGATGCGGGCTCGGAACGCGGCCTCTTGCCGTCTGCCTCCCGTCCGGGACCTGGTCCACGAAGACGTGGCTTCCCGAGCGCTTCGCCGCCGTCATGGACGCCCTCCACGAGACGGCCGATGTCCTCTGGCTCTGGGGCCCCGGGGAGGAAGCGCTCGCGCAAGCGTGCCGCGCGCGCATGCAGCACCCCTCCGTCGTGGCGCCCGCGACCGGCTGGGAGGAGCTGGCCGCGCTCATCCAGCGCACGGCACTCCTCGTCAGCAACGACTCCGGCCCGAAACACGTCGCGGTCGCGCTCGGGGTCCCGACCGTGACGATCTTCGGACCCACGAACCCCCGCGCCTGGCAGCCCGGATCGGGGCCGCACGCCGCGGTCGAGGTGCCCGGACTCGAGTGTCTTCATTGCAATCAGACCCGGTGCCCGCTTCCGGGAGAACGCCACATGCGTTGCATGCGCGATGTGTCGGTGGCGATGGTGGTCGAGGCGTGCCGCGCCCGCTTGTGTCAGGGGGCCGGGAGCGCCGCGTGAATCCCGGCGGGGAGGGGAGCGTGATTCCGGGAGGTGCGCGTAGGGGGCGCGAGCCGCTGAGCGCGCTCGTGACGACGAAGAACGAGGCGCGCACGATCCGCGCCTGTCTCGAATCGCTCCGCTGGGCCGATGAAATCGTCGTCGTGGACTCCGGGAGCACCGACGAGACCCTCGCGATCGCCCGCTCGATCGCGGACCGCGTGCTCCAGCACGAATACGAGAATCCCGCGGCCCAGAAGAACTGGGCGCTGCCGCAGCTCACGCACCCCTGGACGCTGATCCTCGACGCCGACGAACGGGTGACGCCGCGGCTGAGGCGGGAGATCGAGTCGGTGCTGTCCGATCCCGACCGGCGGGACGGTTACTGGATCTATCGGGAAAATCATTTCTACGGCCGCCCCATACGCTCGGCCGGATGGCAGCGAGACAAGGTGCTCCGCCTGTTCGACCGGAGGAAGGGAACCTACCGCCCGGTGCTCGTGCACGAAGAGCTGTCGCTCGACGGGCGGGCCGGAGTGCTCTCGGAACGGCTTTTCCACGAGCCCTACCGCGATCTCGACCACTATTTCGAAAAATGGGACCGATACGCGCGCGCGTCCGCGGAGGAGCTCCGCCGCCGCGGCGTCCGCGCCTCGGCGGCCCGGCTTCTCCTCCGTCCCTGGCTGCGCTTCGCGCGCATGTACGCGCTCGAGGGCGGCTTCCGGGAGGGACGCCGGGGGCTCGTCCTCTGCTGGCTCGCCGCGTTCTCGGTATTCACGAAGTACGCCCGTCGCTGGGAGGCCGAGATGCGGGACGAGACCCGATGAGGGTCGCGCTCTTCGGCGCTTACGATCCCTCCTACCCACGCACCCGGGTGCTTCGCGAAGGTCTCGAGGCCCGCGGTGCCGAAGTGCTCTCGATCCGGGCACCGCTCGAAGCGCCTCCCATCGTGCGCGAAATGCGACTCCTCGTCTCGTGGATCCGATGCGCGCGCAAGCTCGACGCCATCCTCGTGCCGTCGTTCGGGCACCGCGACATTCCGATGGCGGGGCTTCTGGGACGCGCCGTGGATTCGCCGGTGCTCTTCGACCCGCTCGTGTCGCGGTGGGATACCCAGGTCGGAGACCTGGGAAGGCTCAAGAAGGGGAGCATCAGCGCGCGCCGGGTTCGGGCGAGCGATCGAATGTCGCTCTCGCTCGCGGACATGGTGATCTGCGACACGTGGGAGCACGGAGATTTCTACTCGAGCGAGTTCGGAATCGCGCGGAAGAAGCTCAGCCGCGTGCCCGTGGGAGCCGACCGCTACGCCTTCGAGCTCGGCGAGCGGCGGGCGTCACGGCTTCGCACCGGCCCGCTCGACGTCGTGTATCTGGGAGGATACCTCCCGCTCCACGGACTTCCCGCCGTCATCGACGCCGCGACCGAGCTGGAAGGGCGCCACGGAGAGCGTTTCGCCACCTTCACGCTGATCGGCGACGGCATGATCCTGCCTCGGATCGAGCGCGACATCGCGGCGCGCGGACTCCGGAGCGTCCGGATGCTCCCGCGGATGCCCTACGAAGAGGCGCTCGCGCGCCTTGCGCGCGCCGATCTGGGCCTCGGAATTTTCGGAACGAGCGCGAAGGCGGGCCGGGTCGTCCCGCACAAGGTCTTCCAATCGATGGCGCTCGGAGTGCCGACGATCACGAGGCGCTCCGCCGCCATCTCCGAGTTCTTCCGGGACGGGGAACACCTGGTGCTGGTGCCGGCCGGGGACGGAGCCGCGCTCGCGCGGGCCATCGAATCGCTCGAGGGCGACTCCGAGCGGCGGGAGAAAATCGGTGCGCAGGGCAGGGCGGCCGTGCGCGCGCAGGCCTCGCCGGCCAGGATCGGCGACCTCCTGATCGAGGCCGTCCAGCGCTCCCGCGAAGCGACTGCGCCCGGCGCGCGCCGGTGATCCGGATCCTGCACGTCGACTCCGAACGGCCGTGGCGGGGCGGGCAGAACCAGATCCTCCTTTTGATGCGCCGCCAACGCGCGCGCGGCGACGAACCTCACCTGGCGGTCCCGGGAGGCGCGGTGCTGGCGGAGCGCGCCGCAGGGGAGGGCTTCCCGGTTCACCCGGTGCCCATGCGGGGTACGTGGGACCTCGGGTCCGTGTTCGCGCTCGCGAAGGTGACGCGCGCCCTTCGCCCCGAGATCGTGCACTGGCACGCGGCGCGCGCCCACGCGATCGGCGCCCTCGCCGCATTGCTGGACCCCGCGCCCGCGCGGGTGCTTTCGCGCCGCGTCCAGGTTCCGGTGCGCCGGTCGCCCGGGAGCCGCCTTCTGTACGCCCTTCCGATCGACCGCATCGCGGCGATCTCGAACGCCGTGCGCGACGCGCTGGTCCGAAGCGGTGTCAACGCGGCGAAAATCGACGTCGTGCCGAGCGGCGTCGATCCGGCGCGCGGTGGGAGCCCGCTCCTTCGCGCGGACCTTCGCGCCCGCCTCGGAATCGCGGACCAGGACGTCGTGGGCATCAACGTCTCGGCGCTCTCCTCCGGGAAAGCGCACGAAACTCTTCTACGCGCGACCGCGATCGCGGCGCGCCGCGCGCCGCGCCTCCGGATCTGGATCGCGGGCTCGGGACCCCTCGAAGCGTCTCTGCGGGCGGAGCAGCGGGTCCTGGGCCTGGAAGACACGGTCCGGTTCCTCGGATTCCGGACCGATGTCGACGCGCTGCTCGACGCGGCGGACTTCTTCTGCCTTCCCACGCTTCACGAAGGACTGGGATCCTCCATCCTCGAAGCCATGGCGGCCGGGTTGCCGGTGGTTGTGACCCGCGTGGGAGGGATCCCCGAGATCGTGGAGGATGGAAGGAGCGGGATTCTCGTTCCGCCCTCCAATCCGGAGATGCTCGCGGAATCCATGGTCGAGATGGCGGCACGTCCCGATCTGAGAGAGAAGATGGGGGCTTGCGGCCGGGAACGCGCGAACCGGTTCAGCGCCGATCGAACCGCGGAGGGGACGTACGAGGTCTATCGCGCGGCGCTCGCTGCGCGAGGACACCCGTGACCGGGACCCCGGGGTAAGCGGGTCACTCGGCCCCGGCGTCGACACTCGGCCCCGGCGTCGATTGACCGTTTGAATTCAACCTGTTAGAGTCACACGGCTTAGGGACACATCTCCGATCCGGACCATCGCCGTCCCAGAGAAAGGGATCCCGCTCCGATGCAAGATTTTTGGATGATCGCTCTCTACGGCGCCCTGGTCCTGGGCGTGCTGGTATTCGTGCACGAGCTCGGTCACTTTCTGGTCGCAAAATGGCTGGGCGTCCGGGTTCTCTCCTTCTCGATCGGCATGGGACCTCGCCTGTTCGGATTCACCCGGGGAGGAACCGATTACCGAATCTCGATGCTGCCGCTCGGGGGGTTCGTGCGGATGGCCGGCGACAGCCCCGAAGCGCAGGACCGCCAGGGCCAGCCCTACGAGTTTCTCGAGAAGCCGTGGTGGGCGCGCGCGCTGATCACGGCGGCGGGACCCATCGCGAATCTCCTTCTTGCCTTCCTGATCAACGTCGCGGTGTACCTGATCGGGATACGGACTCCGGATTTTCCCTCTACGGTCGGACGCGTCGGACCCGGCTCGATCGCCCAGAGCGTCGGCGTGCGCGAGTGGGATCGCATCGAGACCTTCGACGGTCGTCCTGCGGGCACCATGCGGCAGCTCGCCACCGCGGTCGATCGCGCCGTGCGCTCGAAGGGTTCGGACGAAGTCCCCCTCACCGTCGTACGGGGAGGGAGCCGGGTCGAGCTCCGCGTCCCGCGCCCCGACGCCGCGCGCTTGGCCAAGGAGCTGGACTGGAATACCGGCACGGTGATCGGGCGCGTCTTCCTGGGGTTGCCGGCCTACCAGGCGGGGCTCCGCGAAGGGGATGAAATCCTGAGTGTCGACGGGGAGCGCGTGTCCAACTGGAACGACCTCTCGGCGCGCATCCGCCGAAGCCCGGACACTCCGCTGGACATCCAGGTGAGGCGCGGCTCGCAGGTGTTCTCCATCACCGTGAAGACGACCCCGGACAGCGTGATCGGAATCTCGCTGCCCGAGACGATCACGACCGTGGAGCGGTTTCCTCTTCCCGAGGCCCTGTCGCTCGGAGTGAGGCAGACGTGGTACGCGACGAGCCAGATCTACAAGGGTCTCTGGAGCTTCGTGACGAATCCGATCCGCCTGAGCTCGAGCGTCGCCGGGCCGATCGCGATCGCGCAGGTGGCGCGGGAGCAGGCGCGAAGCGGCCTGGATCAGCTCCTCTCCTTCGCGTCGTTCATCAGCGTCGCGTTGATGGCGATGAACCTGCTACCGATCCCGATCCTGGACGGAGGCCACGTGCTGTTCGCGCTCCTGGAAGGGATTAGGCGCCGGCCGCTCTCGTTCCGGACGCAGGCGGCGTTCCAGCGCATCGGCCTAGCGGTCCTGGGGGGTCTCGTCATTTTCTCCTTCGCCAACGATCTCACCCGGGTTTCACAGCGAAAGCGCGCGGAAGACGACATCAACCGCCGGCTCAACCGCAGCGCGCCCGCCGACACGGTCCCCTCCCCGGACGGTCGTTGATCCCGCCGGGTTGACGCGGCGCGATTCCCCGATGCGCGGCGCGCTCGTCGCGAGGTTGGTCCTTCTCGTGCTGGTCTTCGCGGTAAGCGTTTTCGCCGCGCGCTCCTTCGCGCAAAAGACCGCCGAGTTCGAGACGCCACGCAAAGTTCGGCGCGTCGAGATCCACGGGAACGCCGCCTTCTCCGACCGGAAGCTCCGGAAATTTCTGAGAACGAAGGGGGAGTCGTTCTGGAAGCCGTGGCACCGCTCGCTGTACCGGTCGGATTTTCTTCGTTTCGATCGGGTCACGCTGCAGTCCTACTACCGGCGCCGCGGCTACCTGCGAAGCGAAGTCGACAGTGTGCGCACGGACCCGGTCCCCGGGAGCGCCTCGAAGGTGGATGTTCATTTCTTCCTCACCGAGGGGCCGCTCTTCCGGGTGAACGGCGTCCTCTTCGAGGGAACGCAGCCGCTCACCGAAGCGGAAGTGCGCCGGGTGCTGAAGCAGAAGCTGAACGACCCCTTGGACATCACCAGGGTCGAGACGGACCGGCAGGCGATCGAGGACCATTACGCCGATCTGGGCTATGCGGCGGTGCAGGTGCGGGACAGCCTCGCGGCGGACAGCGTGCGCTTGACCGTCGTGTATCGGATCCAGCCCGGAATCGTGGCCCGTTTGGGCCAGGTCGGGGTCGAAGGAGTCCGCAAGACACGACGCCGGGTGGTGACGCGCGAGCTGGCGCTCGGTCCGGGCGACCTTCTCTCGCGGAAGAAACTCGAGGAGAGCCAGCAGCGCATCTACGACACCGGGCTTTACAGCGACGTTGTGTTCGAGCGTGGCGACATCGACACGGTGACGCGCCTGGCCGATCTTCACCTTACCGTGCGCGAACGGAAGATGGCGTGGATCGACGCCGGGCTCGGATACGGCACGCTGGACCGGCTCCGGCTCACCAGCCAGTGGGGGCACCGAAACATCGGCCACGAGGGGATCCGCTTCACCGTCTCGGGGAAGGTGGGTGTCCACCCGAAGCTCCCGCTGAAGAAATCGAGACTCGGAGACAGCCGCGGCGACGCGTCCCTCTCCCAGCCCTGGACCTTCGGGGTCCGAACACGGTCGACCCTGGGCGTGTACGCCGAGCAGGTCGTACGGATTCAGACCGGAGACCGGCGCTTTCTCGATGTCCCGCTTCGGGCGTACGGAGCGGCGCTCTCCTTTCGCCGGGATCTCTCGCTCGTGACGCACGGAACGCTGTCGTTCGAGCAGCGGCATGTCATTTCCGACAGCGCGAGCTCGCCTCTCGCGGAAGGAGTCCGGCCGTCCAGCTACACGACGCGCCGGGTCGGGCTCTCCCTGGAGCGAGACACCCGCGTCGACCCGTTCGATGCCAAAGCGGGGAGCGATCTTATCGGGAACGCGGTTGTCGCCGGAGGGGTACTACGAGGTAGCGCGCGATTCACGAAATTCAGCGGGGGAGCGACCACCTATCTGCCTGTCCGGCGAAAGTATACCCTGGCGCTACGGATCCAGTCGGGCTACGTGAATCCCTTCGGTCGCTTCGAGGGCCGGCGCGATACACTCCGCGAGCTCGAGCTCATCCCCTTCGAGGACCGATTCGTGACGGGCGGGGCGTCATCGGTGCGCGGGTACTTCGAGAACGAGATCGGAAACCGCTTCGGGGGGGTGGACTCGGCGGGCAACGACCTCCGCGAGAACCGCGGCGGGGAAGTGCTTCTACTCGGCTCCGTAGAGGCACGATTCCCGCTAATCTGGATCCTGAGCGGGGCGGTCTTCGTGGACGCGGGGAACGTCTGGGAGCGGCCTCAAGACATCACCCTCGAGCGTATCTTCACCGTGACCGGTTCCGGGGCGGGCTATTCCGACATGCGCTACTCGGCAGGCACTGGAATCCGGATCCGCACGCCGGTGGGGCCGGTGCGGTTCGACTACGGGTGGAAGCTGCGGCGCGCCAAGCCGGAAGAGCGTGACTTGAGCTCGACCCGGGGCACATTCCACTTCAGTCTGGGGCAGGCCTTCTGACATGTTCGGCGGAGAGATCGAGAGGATCCAATCGGAGAAGCAGCAGGGGAAACCGGGCCCTCCGCGCCGCCGGGTCCCCGTCTGGTTGTCACGGATCCTGATCTTCGTCGCGGCGGTCCTTCTCATCGTGTGCGTGGTCGCCGGAATCTTCGCGCTCCTCTTCGCGAGGGGCGACCCCGTGGTCTCCCGGCGCATCGTCCGGTTCATCAGTACGTCGATCGGCTCCGATTCGACGCGGCTCGAGTCCGATCGCATCCACGGGTCGGTATTCGGAGGGGCCGTGCTCGAGCGCCCGAGGCTCGTCGTCCTCACGCCGGACGGGCCGGTCACGTGGCTCAGCGCCAAGCGGCTTCGGGCGGAATACGACAGCTACCAATTGCTTTTTTCACGACGACGGACCCTCCGGATCACGATCGATTCGCCGGTCCTCCCGCTCGTGCACGACAAGAGGGGAAATCTCGTCGTCCCGCGGTTCCGCGGATCCAAGCGAAATCCGCTGGACAAGACCGCGACGCGGATCGACGTCGTCTTCCGTGACGGAACGATCTCGCTCGATCGGGGCGGGGCGCGTTTCGGGAAGATCTCGGGCACGGCGGCGGCCATTCTGGAACCCGCCAAGACGACGATGCGGGTGACCCGGATCTCCGGGGTGAGCCTCATGCCGGGGCGCCCGGGCCGGATCCGTGCGGATGGCGTCGCCACCGTGGCGGACGGCCGGCTCCGTTTCGATCCGCTCTACGTCGCCTTGGACCGTTCACGGATCCGCTCGGCCATCGATTGGGATCTCGAGCACGCCCGCGTGGTCTCCTCGCGGACCGGCGTCGCTCCCCTCGACGTCGAGGAGGTGATGCGGTTTCTCGACCTGACTCCCGCGACGCGGGGGTCGCTCGTGGGAGAGATCTCCTTTGCGGGAGATCCCAGCTCCGGGAACGCCGTCGTCCGTCTCGCGGGGACGATCGAGGGGGAACCGGTCGACACCCTGTTCGTGCGCGCCGCCTTCGTCCCCGGAGCGATCCACATCGACGACGGCAGGGCGCGGGTGCGGCAAGCGGAGGTGCAGGGCCGCGCCGTCATCGAGACGCGGGGCGTCCTGACCGCGGAGGCAAATCTCAAGAACGTGGACCCCGCGCTTCTTCCCTGGTGGCGGCTGCCGGCGAATACGCCGCACGGGCGCCTGAGCGGCACCGCGCGCATCCGGGCGGTCCGCGCGAAGCCGTACCCCGTCGCTGCCATGTCGGTCGCGCTGGAGCGGGGAACCCTCGGCCGGCTTCGGATCGACCGGGGCGCCGTGAGCGCGCGGCTCGGGCAGCGTGGGGACATCGGCATCGACACCGCCTGGGTGGATACCCCGGGGGCCCGCCTCCTGGGCTCGGGCAGGATCGCTCCCGACACCACGCTCGCGTTTTCGTTCGAGGCGCTGGTGCGCGACCTAGGCGCGATGGACTCGCTCCTGAAACCGGTCTCCCTGGAAGCGGGCCAGGGACGCGTCACCGGTTCGATCCGGGGAAGATCGCCCTCGCCGGATTATCAACTGCAGGGGGTTCTCACTTCGGGGCGTCTCTCGAACGGAATGGCATTCGACTCGCTCGCGGTGGCCTCGCGCGGCCGACTCGGATCGTCGCGGTCCGCGACCGCCGAGCTGGCCGTCACGGGCCTGCGCGCGGGAGAGCGATCGCTCGGCGACGGGGTCTCGACGGTCGCGATCACCGACCGGGTCACGATCCAGCGCTTCCGGCAGTCCTTCGGCGACACCACGATCTCGCTCCGGGGGGACGTGCGCGTCCGCGGCAGGATCGCGGCCGCGACCCTCGACTCGCTCACCGTCGCGGTCGGCGCGCGCGAGTGGAAGAACATGGGGCCGGTCGAGGCCACGCTCGAAGGAGACCGGATCGAGATTCAGCGGCTCAGCCTCGCCATGGACTCCGGGAGGCTCGATGTCGCGGGGAGCGTTTGGCTCGAGTCGAATCGCGTCGACGCGCGCGCGGCGTTCCAGAACGTCGATTTGAACCGGACGCTCGGTCCCGGCAATTCACCCGACGCTCCGCGGGGGATCGCGGACGGAGACCTCCTGGTAGCCGGTCCGCTCGAGGATCCCGAGATCCAGGTGAACCTCCGTGTGGGGCGCCCCCGCGTCGGCGGTGTGGACGGCGATTCCCTCACGATGGCGTTGAGCTATGCGCCCGGGCTCGTCTCCGTTTCGGAAATCCGGTGGGTCGCGGGATCGGGATCCGCCACGCTGGCTGGGACGGCCCGGCCGCGGATCGGGTTCCAGGAATGGATGCGCTCGCTGAGCCGCCGCGATCGCGCGTGGACCTCCCGCGTGGATCTGGCGCTCGGGGTCAGCGCCAATGCGCTCGATCTCCGGACCCTCGCGCCCATCGACACGAGCCTGAGCTCCCTTCGGGGCGTCGCGACGGGAACAGTCCGGATAACCGGGACCCCCGAGGAACCGGCGCTGGTCATCCAGGCGCGCGGTTCGGGGGTCGCGTTCCATGGCGTGGACGCGGACTCGGCGGAATTTTCGGGGACCTACGCGCACCGGAAGCTCACCATCGGCCGCCTCGAGTTTCGCCGCGCCGCCGCGACGACGCACGTCGAAGGCTTTCTGCCGATCGATCTGTCGCTCTACGGCGGGCACCGGGTGCTCCGCGAGCAGCCGGTCGCGCTCAAGCTGCGGATGGTCGAGGCCGACTTCGGGGTCGCGGCGCTCTTCGTTCCCGAATTCGCCTCGAGCGCCGGCAAGCTCAACGTCTCGGCCGATCTCCAAGGCACTCCGGCGCGCCCCATCCTGACCGGATCGCTCCGGCTTACCGACGGTATCCTGCGAATCGCGGGACGTGACGAGGTGCTCGAAGGTCTCGAAGTGGATGCCTCCTTCGACCAGCACCGCGTCAACGTGACCCGGATCGCCGCCCGGGAGGGAAAGCGGGGCCGGCTGACCGGCACCGGGTGGTGGCAGACAGCCGAGGGGAAGCGCTGGGGGGATTACGAGTTCCGCCTCCACGCAACCGAGTTCACCGCGACCGATCGCGAGACGTACATGTTCCGGTTCAGCGGGGATTTTCGGGTTCAGGACGCGGTGAATCCGAGCGGTTCGGAGGTGTATCGGATCACGAACGCCGCGCCGGCGATCCTCTCCCGAGGCGAGCTCACGATGGACCTGAGCCGGCCCCGCGAGGAGGCCGACGCGCCGCGCTCGTTCCTCTACGACATCATAATCGACGTGCCGCGCAATCTCTGGTACCGCAACCTGGATACCGAAGTGGAGCTGATGAACGGGCAGCTCCGGCTGCGGAACGAAGGGTACCGTGATCTGATCCTGGGATCGCTCGAGGTGAAGGGGAAGTACTACATCTACTCGAACGAGTTCCGGATCACGAGCGGCGCCATCAATTTCACATCGCTCGATCGCATCGATCCGGATATCTCGATCGAAGCGCAGACGACCCTGCCGGGACAGGGGGCCGATACGTATCCGATCTACCAGACGCTCTCCGGCCGCGCGAGTCAGCTCAAGGTGCATCTGCACGACGACGCGGGGCACAACGAGAGCTATCTCTGGAAGGTGCTGACCATCGGCCAGTTCACCGCTGCGGGAAGCGAGGTCGGGAGAACCGACGGCTTGGCGCCGGCCGCGGGGGACGCGACCCTTCCGGTGCGAAATTATCTGTTCCGGAACGCGGAGCGCTGGCTCGCGGACGTCGGGTTCATCGATACGATCGATCTCAAGTCCGGAACGGCGACCGGCACGAGCCCCTCGGCGGGCACGATCGGCCTCCTAGGCATCGGAAAGTACGTGACCCCGGAACTCTATGTTAAGTATTCTCGCAACTTCTCCGGCACCGCAGAGCAGATCCAGAGTCTCAGCGCCGAATACCGAGTGACGCGGCACCTCCTTCTTCGAGGAGAGCAAGTTCGCCCGGGGCCGGGCAACACGATCGTCTCCGGGGCCAGCCAGGCGCTGGGGAAGGAGCAGTACAATCTCGACTTGAAGGTAAGGCTCGAGTACTAGGAGAAGCGTGGACCTCAACTCCGTGCAGCGTCAGGCGGTCGAGCATCCGGGCGGTCCGCTCCTGATCCTCGCCGGGGCGGGGAGCGGGAAGACACGGGTGCTGACCGGCCGGATCGCGCACCTGGTGCGCGACCGGGGGATTCCGCAAGGTTCGATCCTCGCCTTCACGTTCACCAACAAAGCGGCCCGCGAGATGAGAGCGCGGGCGCAAGCCCTTCTGGGACGCGAGGACCTGGGCGTCTGGCTCGGCACCTTCCACGCGACCTGCGTGCGGATCCTCCGCCGCCACGCGGAGCTGCTCGCCTATCCCAAGAATTTCGTGATCTACGACACCGACGACCAGCGCGCCCTTTTGCGCGATCTCCTGCGCGGGGTCGGTCCGGAGGACAAGAGCTTGACCCCCGCGGTCGCGGGTTCGCGCATCTCGAGACTCAAGAACGAAGGCGTGGGGCAGGAGGAGTTCGCCAAGACCGCGTTCACTACGATCGACCGCCGGCTCGCCGACGTGTACGCGGGCTATCAGAAAGCCCTCCGGGAGCGCGGCGCCTTGGACTTCGACGATCTGATCGGCCATACGGTCCGGCTGTTCGAGCTCGACGAGGAAATTCATCGCGCCTACGCGACGCGTTTCCTCCACGTTCTCGTGGACGAATACCAGGACACGAACGGGATCCAGTTCCGGCTCATCGAGAGCTTGTCACGGATCCATCGGAACCTGAGCGTGGTCGGCGACGACGATCAATCGATCTACGGCTGGCGCGGCGCGGATGTCGGCAACATCCTCTCGTTCGAGAAATCGTTTCCGGAGGCGACGGTGCTCCGGATGACCCAGAACTACCGGTCCACCCAGACGATCCTTCGCGCCGCGAACGGCGTGGTCCGCAACAACACCGCGCGGAAGGAGAAGGAGCTCTGGACCGAGAACGACGCGGGGGAGCGGATCCGCGTGCATCTCGTCGAGGACGAGGAAGCGGAGGGGGAGCGGATGGTCTCGCTCCTTCTCGAGACGCGGAGAGCCCTCGACCTTCACAACAAGGACTTCGTCGTGCTCTACCGCACGAACGCCCAGTCGCGGGCCGTGGAAAACGCGCTCCGCCGCTCGGGAATCCCGTACCAGCTCACGGGCGGGGTCTCGTTCTACGAGCGGCGTGAGGTGAAGGACCTCATCGCCTACGCGCGGGCCCTCGTACAGCCCCGGGATTCCGTCTCCTGGTTCCGGATCCTGAACGTGCCCCCCCGCGGGATCGGACGCACCACGCTCGACCGCTTGCGGGCGTTCGCCGAGGAGCGCGGACTCACGATACCGGAAGCGCTCGGGCACCCCCAGCTCCCCGCGGCGGTGGGTCCCGCGGCGAAGAAGCTCGCGGATGCGGGGCGGTTCTTCGGCGCGCTCGCGCCCCTCGCCGCCCTTTCCCCCCCGGCGTTCCTCGCGGAGCTGATCGCGAAGATCCGCTACCGGGAGTACCTCCTCGAGGAGAACCCGGCGGAGGCCGCCGAGCGGATCGAGAACGTGGACGAGATCATCGCGGGCGCCGAGGCGTATCTCAGGAGGGCGGAGGATCCCACGGTCGATGGAT
Organism: Candidatus Eiseniibacteriota bacterium; assembly: GCA_036507115.1. Lineage (GTDB taxonomy): Bacteria > Eisenbacteria > RBG-16-71-46 > SZUA-252 > SZUA-252 > WS-7. The sequence goes on from DASXQO010000079.1 coordinate 27,483, forward strand.
TTCTCGCCGAGGTGGCGCTCCTGACCGACGTGGATCTCTGGAACGACGAGGACGACACGGTGAATCTCATGACGATCCACTCGGCCAAGGGTCTCGAATTCCCGGTGGTCTTCGTCGTAGGGCTCGAGGAGGGGCTCCTTCCGCACTTCTCGTCCCTGGAAGACCCGGCGCAGCTCGAGGAGGAGCGCCGCCTCTTCTACGTGGCGCTCACGCGGGCGCGGCTTCGTGTCCATCTCTTCCACGCATCGTTCCGCCGCGCGTGGAATGCAGGCGGGGGCGGATCGCGTTTCCTTCACGAGATTCCGGAGGACTGCCTCGAATGGGCGGAAGGGGAACCCTGGCGCGCGCCGAAACCACGCTCGCTGCGGCGCCGGGCGGTCGCGGACGCGGACGAGGGAGCGCGCGGGTCCACGAGCCCGATCGGCGTGCGCGTGAGCCATCCGCAATTCGGAGAGGGAGTGGTCGTGGCGTGTGAGGGACGCGGGGAACGCGCGAAGCTCACGGTGGATTTCAGGCGGGCGGGGACGAAGAAGATCCTCGCCGCCTTCGCGGAGCTGAGCCATGCCGATTGACGCGAAGGTCGTCCACGACGTGGCGGCGTTATCAAGGCTCCGCGTGGACCCGTCCGACGAAGCGCGCTTCGTCACGGAGCTCAAGTCGATTCTCTCCTACGTCGAGCAGCTCCAGGCGCTCGACGTGAGCGGCATCGAGCCGACCAGCCAGGTGGGGGCGGGCACCGTGACCCCGCTCCGAGAAGACCAGGTGAAGCCCTGCGACGTCCGGGAGGAGGCGCTCGCCCAGGCTCCCGACCGGGACGGCGACTACTTCCGCGTTCCACAAGTGGTATGACCCCGGGTGCCAGAGCCGACGAGACGGCGGAATCGATCGGCCGGGAGGTAGCGAGCCGGAAGCGAAGCGCGGTGGAGGTGGCGCGGAGCTACCTCGAGCGGGCGGACCGGAGCGCGAAGCGCCTCTCGACCTATCTCCACCGAGACGCGGAGCGCACGCTCGCCGATGCCGCTTCCGTGGACGCGCGGATCGCCTCGGGAGAGACGCTTGGTCCCCTCGCGGGCGTGCCGATCGCCCTGAAAGATAACCTCTGCACGCGCGGCATTCCTACCACGTGCGGATCGCGCATCCTCGAGGGATACCTTCCTCCCTACGACGCCCACGTCGTGGAACGCCTGCGCGAGGCGGGCGCCGTCTTCACCGGCAAGACCAACTGCGACGAATTCGCGATGGGTTCCTCCACCGAGAACTCGGCCTATTTCCCGACGCGGAATCCCTGGGACCTGGAACGCGTCCCGGGCGGATCCAGCGGCGGCTCCGCCGCGACCGTCGCCGCCCTGGAGGCTCCCGTGGCGCTCGGCTCCGACACGGGGGGATCGGTTCGCCAGCCCGCCGCATTCTGCGGGGTCTTCGGACTGAAGCCCACCTACGGCGCGGTCTCGCGCTATGGGCTCGTGGCGTTCGCCTCCTCGCTCGACCAGATCGGACCCTTCGCCCGAACCGCCCGCGACGCGGCCCTCCTCTACAACGCGATCTGCGGGCGCGACGAGCGCGACATGACGAGCCGGGCCGAGGCGGTACCGGTTCCACTCGAGGAGGTGGAGCGCGGAGTAAAAGGGATGAAGCTCGGGATCCCGCGCGATCTGATCGGCGAAGGGGTGGACCCCGAAATTCTCGCCTCGCTGGATCGCGTGGCGAAGGCCCTGGCTGACGAGGGAGCCGAAGTGCTCGATGTTACCCTTCCTCACGCGCGCTACTCGATTGCGACCTATTACCTGATCGCCCCCGCGGAGGCATCCAGCAATCTCGCGCGATACGACGGCGTGCGGTACGGATTCCGCGCGAAGAACGAAACGGATCTGCAAGGGATGTACGCGGCGACGCGCGGCAAGGGTTTCGGGCGCGAGGTACGACGGAGGATCCTTCTCGGAACCTACGCCCTCTCGGCCGGCTACTACGACGCCTACTATCTTCGCGCCATGAAGGTGCGCACGCTCATCCGGAAGGATTTCGACGAGGCGCTCGCGCGCGCCGACGCGATCCTGCTCCCGACCACGCCGACTCCGCCCTTCAAGATCGGGGAGAAGGTGGATGACCCGCTCGCGATGTACCTGAACGATGTCTTCTCGGTGCCGGCCTCCCTCGCGGGAGCGCCCGCGCTCTCCTTTCCCGCCGGCATGACGCGCTCCGCCCTGCCGATCGGACTCCAACTCGTGGGGCGTCCCTTCGACGAGGCGAAGCTGTTCCGGATCGCGCGGACGTGGGAACGTCGAAACCCGGACGCCCTTCGCGTGCCGCCGATCGCGGTCGGGGGCGGCGGATGAGCGCGCGGCCCGCATGCGAGGGGACGGGATGAACGCCACGCTTCCTACTCCGGAGGCCGCGTCGAAGGCGGGAGGTGCCACCGCCGGCCGGTACGAGACGGTCGTCGGGCTCGAGGTCCACGCCCAGCTCAAGACCGCTTCGAAGATCTTTTGTGGTTGTAGCACCAAGTTCGGATCGCGGCCGAACACCCAGGTCTGTCCGGTGTGCCTCGGCCTTCCGGGCGTGCTCCCGGTCCTGAACGAGCGCGCGGTCCGCTTCGCGGTCATGACCGGACTTTCGGTCGGCGCCACGATCGCGCAGCGGAGCGTGTTCGCGCGGAAGAACTACTTCTACCCGGACCTCCCCAAGGGCTACCAGATCTCGCAGTACGACCGGCCCCTCTGCATCGGCGGCGGGATCGACATCCACGTGGGCGGCGTCGGGAAGCGGATCGGTCTCGTGCGGATCCACCTCGAGGAGGACGCGGGAAAATCGCTCCATCCCGAGGGACGCGAGGGCGTGACCACGACCCTGGTCGATCTGAATCGAACCGGGGTGCCGCTCATCGAGATCGTCTCCGAGCCGGAAATCCGGAGCGAAGCGGAAGCGTACGATTACCTGATGCGCCTGAAGCAGATCCTCGTCTATCTGGACGTGTGCGACGGAAACATGGAAGAGGGGAGCCTCCGCTGCGACGCGAATGTTTCGGTCCGTCCGAAGGGGCAGGCCGCGTTCGGCACGAAGACCGAGATCAAGAACCTGAATTCCTTCCGGAACGTGGAGCGCGCCATCGCGTTCGAGACCGAGCGGCAGGTCGGCATCGTGGAGGCGGGCGGCCGCGTCGTGCAGGAGACGCTGCTCTGGAACGCGGACCGCGGAACCGCGGAACCGATGCGGAGCAAGGAGGAGGCGCACGACTACCGGTATTTCCCGGAGCCCGACCTGGTGACGCTGGACCTCGATCCCGCCTGGATCGAATCGGTCCGATCCCAGCTTCCCGAGCTGCCCTACCAGGTGCGGGAGCGGCTCACGCGCGAGTTCGGCATCCCCGACTACGACGGGGAGGTCCTGACCGAGACCCGCGCGCTCGCCACGTATTACGAAGAGGTCGCGAGGCGCTCGGGGAACGCGAAGCTCTCCTCGAACTGGATCATGACCGAGGTGAACGGGATCCGGAACAAGCAGGGGCAATCGATCGAGGAGTTCCCGATCCGCCCCGACCGCCTGGGCGCCCTCGTGAAGATGATCGCGGAAGAGCGGATCTCCGGAAAGATCGGCAAGCAGGTCTTCGAGATGATGCTGACCCGTCCGGAAGGACCGGAGGAGCTGGTGAAAGCCCAAGGTCTCCTGCCGATCGACGACGAGGCCTCGCTCCGGGCGCTCGCGCGCGCGGTCATTGCCGGAAATCCCGGCCCGGCGGCGGAGGTGCGCGCGGGGAAGGAACGCACGTTCGCGTTTCTCGTGGGCCAGGCGATGAAGCAGTCGCGGGGGCGCGCGCACCCCGAGAAAATCCAGGACGCGCTCCGCAAGGAGCTCGAGGCTTCGTGAACGCGCACCCCAAGGTGCTGGTCGTCGGAAGCGGGGGACGGGAACACGCCCTGGTGTGCGCGCTGCACGATAGTCCGGAACACCCGAACCTCTTCGCCGCGCCCGGGAATCCGGGCATGGAGCCCGAGGCCGCCTGCGTCCCGATCCGCGCCACCGATCTCACGGCGCTCACCGCCTGGGCCCAGCGCGAGAAACCGGACCTCGTGGTGATCGGGCCCGACTCGGCGGTGGCCCTGGGGCTCGCCGACGCGCTCGCCGAGGTGTCCGTCCCGGCACTCGGACCGGTCCGCGCGGGGGCCCGCCTTGAATCGAGCAAGAGTTTCGCGAAGCAGTTACTCCAAGAATTGAATCTCCCGACCGCTCCGTACCGGGTCGCGCACAGCGCCGCGGAGGCGAAGCGGGTCCTCGTGGGCGCTACCTACCCGATCGTGCTGAAGGCGGACGGCCTCGCGGCCGGCAAGGGCGTCGTGGTTGCCGAGCGCGAGAGCGAGGCGCTCGAGACGATCGGCGCGTGGATGGAGCGGGGAGAGCTCGGGGAATCGGGAAAGATCCTCGTCATCGAGGATTTCCTTCGCGGCGAGGAGGCTTCGCTCCTGGTGCTCACCGACGGGGAGCGCTGGATGCTGTTTCCCCCGGCGCGGGACCACAAGCGCGCCTACGACGGAGACCAGGGACCGAACACGGGCGGGATGGGAGCGTGCGCTCCGGCGCGCGTGCCGAGCGCCACGGAGGCGGTCGCGATCGGGCGCGGGATCGTCGATCCGCTCCTCAAGGCACTCCGGGAGCGTGGGATCGAGTATCGCGGGATTCTCTACGTCGGACTCATGCTGACCCCCTCGGGCCCGATGGTGCTGGAGATCAATGCGCGGTTCGGAGACCCCGAGGCGCAGGCTGTCCTGCCGCTCCTCGATGAGGACGCGCTGCCCTTGTTCCTCGCCGCCGCGCGGGGAGCCCTCCCGGCGGAGCGTCATGGAACGTTCGTCCGGCACGCCGGGGCCGCGGTGTGCGTCATCCTCGCGGCGTCGGGATATCCCAAAGATTCGCGCACCGGCCAGGTGATCGAAGGCTTGAGCCATACGCGGCCCCACGGAATCCGGTTCTACTGCGCGGGCGTCGACCGCCGCGCGGGCCGCCTCGTGACGAGCGGAGGGCGCGTTCTGGGCGTCACGGCGCGAGCCCAGACGCTGGAACGCGCGCGCGAGGCGGCCTACGAGGCCGTGTCCTGGATCCGCTTCGACGGGATGCACTACCGGCGCGACATCGCGGCCGCCCCTGCCGCCCCTATAGGGAGAACCATTCCATGAGCGAGAAAGCCCGCGTCTTGATTCTGTTCGGGAGCGATTCCGACCGCGCCGTGATGGAAGAGACGGCGAAGGTCCTCGAGAGCTTCGGGGTCGCCTCCCGCATGGAAACCGCGTCGGCGCACCGAAACCCGGACCGCGTGCGCGATCTCGTGCGGGCCGCGCCGGCGCAGGGAGTCCAGGTGTTCATCGCGGGCGCGGGAATGGCGAACCACCTGGCGGGCGCTGTGGCCGCCCACACGATCCTCCCGGTGATCGGGGTCCCACTCGGGGGATCGGCGTTGTCGGGAGCGGATTCCCTCTATTCCACGGTCCAGATGCCCGCCGGAGTTCCCGTCGCCACCGTGGCGATCGGCTCCGCGGGGGCCAAGAACGCGGCCGTGCTTGCGGTCCAGATCCTCGCCCTGGCGGACCGGAGCCTTCAGCTGAAGCTCGAAGATCTGAAAGAGCGTCTCGCGCGCGGCGAGCGGCTCTGACGGAGCGGGCTCGGGAACGCGGGAACCGACCCGTGGAGCGTCT
>DASXQO010000080.1:0-10458 GCA_036507115.1 Candidatus Eiseniibacteriota bacterium
CGGCTCCTCGTGCTGCGGAGCCCGGTGCGGAGATCCGCTCTCGTAGAGCGACGCCGCGAGGCGCGCCACCGGGGATGGGCTCCCTTGCGACGTACCCACCGGATCGGCGCGCTCCCACAGGCCCGAGGTCGCACCGTCCCCCGCCGCGCTCAGGGACCAGCCCTTGTCGGTATCGCAGGAGTCGTACCACGCTGCCCTCAACACCGTGAAATCGGCCGTGCGGCTCACGCCCGGCTGCACGGTGGTGAGCCGCTCGATCGGCACATACCCCGCGCGATCGCAGACCATTGAATACGTCCCGCCGGGAACGCCGATCAGTGTGTAATCGCCGCCCGAGGTCGAGGAGGTCTCGAGCGGGGTCCCCTCCATCTCGAGATCCGCGTCCTCGAGCGGGGCCGAATCCGACGCCCGGCGCACCACACCCGTCACCGTGGCGAGCGGCTCCGGCTGGAGCGTGACCAACATCGAGTCGTGCGCGCCCTTCGCGACCGTGACCGGAACGATGGCGGTCTTGTAGGCGAACCGCTTCACCCGGAGCGTGTGACTCCCCGGGCTGAGCGCGAGCCGCACCATGCCCGAGGCCTGGGTGCGCGTCGAATCGCTCCCGCCGATCGCGGTCACGTCGGCGTCGCGGATCGCGTTCATGGACGGGTCCGCCACCCTCACCTTGACGATCCCGTAATTGGGGTTCGACCGGAACACGTAGAGCCCGGAGTTGATGTCGCTCGCGATGAACGTGCCCGAGGGAAACCGGGCGATCTCCCACACTCCGTGAAATCCTCCGGAATAGCCCGCGTAGGTATCGTAGTGGCCGAACTCCGCGGGCAGCGTCGGGTCGGAAAGGTCGAAGAGGCGGATTCCCTCCGTGTAGTAGGCGACGAATCCCGTATCCGCCTTCACGTGGATATTGTGGACGATCGCGAGCGGGTTCACGGTGATTTCGAGAATCTGCGGGTGCGCGAGGAGGTCCTGGATGTCGAAGACCTTCATCGTCCCGTAATTCAGCTCGTCGCAGACGTAGAGATACTTCCCGTCCTTCGAAGTCTCGGCGCTGTGGGTGAAGGCCCCGGGATAGGTCCAGGAGGTGATCTCGGTGATCGAGGCGGGGTTCGCGATGTTCAGCACGCGCATGGTCGCGCTGAAGATGCAGCTCGCGAAGAGCGTATCCCCCCGCGGAAAGCAGTCGTGGACGTAATCGGGGGTGTACCCTCCCACGTCGACCGGGTTCACCGGATCGGCGAGCGAGAGGATGCGCATGCCGGTCTGGGTCGAATTGAGCCGGGTGCCGTTGCAGAAGAGCAGCGCCCGGGCGGGATCCACCTGGAGCGTGTGCGCGCGGTTGAAGCCGGTCGTGTACGTGCCGATGTGTTGCGGCTGCTCCGGATCGGCCATATCGATGATCTGGATCCCACTCCCCACGGCCTCGGTCGAGACGTAGACGTACGTGAGGTATTGCTTCATCTCGCGCCACGAAGACGCGAGCCCCGGGATGAACGCGACCTCGTAAGAGGCGGCGGGATTCGTCACGTTCACGATCGCGGTGCCGTCGGTCGTGCCCAGGATCGCGTATTCCCGGCCGTCGGGGTGGACGTAGCTCCAGCATGCCGAGTACACGGAGTGCTGGTTCAGGTGGGCGAGCAGGGTGACGTTCTTCGAGGTCTGCGCCCGAGCGGGCGCCGTCGCCGCGATCAGGAGTGCGGCGCCGAACATCAAGATTCGAGGTGTGCGCGAAGCGGGATAGCGATAGCGAGCCAAGATGCGATCTCCATCGGAGGGGCTCCGAACCTGCCGCTCCGCGCGGATATCCTACACCCAACCGGCTTCCCGATACCAGACGGCCGTGGCGCGTACCCCTTCCTCGATCGAGGTGGCGGGGCTCCAGCCGAGCTGCTCCCGGATCTTGCGGGAGCTTACGATCCAGTCACCGGCCGTGATCTCGCGGAACTTCTCCCTCGAGAAGAAAGGCGCGCGGCGCAGCAGGGCGCCCGCGAGCTCGCCGGCGAGCGCTCCCGCCTGGAGCAATAAGGTGGGGATCGGCACGCGCACGGCCCACGTCCCCATGGCGCGCGCGATCGCTCCTCCCATCTCCTCGTAGTTCGTGACGTCAGGACCGGCGACAAAGTAGATCTGGCCCAAGGCCCGCTCCTCGGTCAGGACCGACCAGACGGCGCGCGCGTGGTCCTCCGCATACACGACGCTGAAGGGTCTCCCCCCGCCGAGGTAGGGGCGGAGGTGAAGCTTCACCGCGCGATAATATTTCAGAAGGGCTTTCTCCCGCGGGCCGTAGACCGTGGGCGGTCGGATCGTCACCACGGGCAGCCGGTCGGCCGCGCGCATCACGAGCGTCTCACCGCCGAGCTTGGTGCTCCCGTACGTCGAGACCGGCCTCGGGGGGAGCTCCTCGGTGACCGGAGTGCCGTCCCGGCTCGGCCCTGCCGCGGCCTGGCTCGAGATGTAGACGAACCGCCGAGGCCTGGGTTCGGCGCCGAGCGAGGCGGCGAGGATGTTCTCGGTGCCGAGCACGTTCGCGCGATGGAACTCCGCGGCGCTCGGGGCGCGCGTGAGCCCCGCGGCGTGGACGATCCAATCGGCACCCGCCACGGCGGCGTCGAGGCCCTCCCGGTGGCAGACGTCGCCGTCCGCGTATTCCACCTGTTTTCCTTCGAGCCAGCGGCGGGAGGAAGTCCGGCGCAAGAGGCAGCGCACACGCGCGCCCCGGCGGAGGAGCTCGTCCACGACGTGGCTCCCGACGAATCCCGACGCGCCCGTCACGAGCGCCAGGGGCGCGCTCACAGACTCCGCTCGTAGATCCGGTAGGTCTTGTAGTGCTCGCCGCTCACCGCCTCGATCAGCCCATTCACCGGATGGTTGTCCTCGAGGGTCCACCCGACTTCGCACCAGACGTATCCGGCCGCCTTCGACGCGACCGCCGCCTGATGGACCAACGCCGCGTCGATCCCCCGCCTCCGATATCCCGCCTTGACCCCGATCGCCATGAGCCGGAGCGTGCGAATCTGGCGTAGACCCCACAGAAGCCGCACGATCCCGAACGGGAAGAGCCTTCCACGCAGCGGCTTCAGCGCGACATTCACGTCGGGGATCGCCAGGGCGAAGCCGACCGTCTCACCCTCGACCTCCGCGAAGATCGCCATCTCCGGGACGATCGCCGGTTTCAACTGGGCGGCCATGGTATCGATCTCGCGCTCGGTCATAGGGACGAATCCCCAATTCCTCTCCCAGGCGGAGTTGTAGATCTCCTTCACGCGCTGAAGCTCTTCCTCGAAGCGCCTCATGTTCAAGGGACGAACCCGGACATGGAACCGCTCCCGGGCCTTCTGCGCGATCCGCGAAACCTGTGCGATTTCCTTCTCGGGGATCCCCGGGATCGGGACTTTGAACGCGTACAGGTCCTTGGCCTTCTTGAACCCGGCGGCCTCCACCCATGCCGGATAGCTCGTGGGGTTGTAGGGCATGAGGATCGCCGGCGGGTGCTCGAACCCCCGGATCAGAAGCCCGCAATCGTCGTTGGTCGTGAAGCTCATCGGTCCGCGCAGCACGCGGGCGCCGCGTTCCCGGCTCCACCGCTCCGCCGCTCCGAGCAACGCCGCCACCGCGTCGGCCGATTCGGCTTCGAGGAACCCGAACCCCCCCTGCCGCTCCCCGTGGAATTCGTCGTAGTTCCGGTCGACGCTCGCGGCGATGCGTCCCACGTCGCGGCCGCGGTCGCGCGCCATGAAATAGGCGGCCTCGGCGTGCTCGAAAAAGGGATTCTTGCCCGGGGTGAGCCTCTTCCGCTCGTCCGACGAGAGCGGGGCCACCCAGTGCGGATCGTCGCGGTAGATTTGGTGGGGCAAACGGATGAAGCGGGAGAGGTCTTTCGGGCTTACGACGGGGACGACATCCACGGCATCCCCGGGCGCGTCGCCGTGTTCGCCGCGGAGGCCATGACGAGACCCATCTCCGCGTCGACCTCCTTGACGATCCTCAAGATTGTGTCGAGCTGCTGCTCCTCATGAGTGGCCATGTACGACGTGCGCAGGAGATCGCGTCCCGGCTGCACGGCCGGCACCACGATCGCGTTCACGAAGACGCCGCGGTCGAGAATGCGGCGCCATGCCTGCATCGTCTTGACCCGGTCGCCGATGAAGATCGGCACGATCGGCGTTCCGTTCCCGGTGCCCACCTCGAGCCCGAGCGCCTTGAACCCGTTCCGCATCTTGTCCGAGATTTGCCTGAGCCGCGTCCTGAGCTGGGGCTCGTGCTCGATGATCTCGAGCGAGGCGAGGGCGGCCGCGGCGCTCGCGGGCGTGATGCTCGCGCTGAAGATGAGCGCGCGCGCGTGGTGTCGCAGGTAGTCCATGACGGCGCGGGGGCCGGCGATGAATCCCCCCAGCGAAGCGAACGATTTGCTGAACGTCCCCATGACCAGATCGACCTGATCCTCGACGTCGAACGCTTCGCTCGCGCCGGCGCCGCGGTTTCCGAGCACGCCGAACCCGTGCGCGTCGTCGACGAGGAGGCGCGCGTGGTATTTCTTCGCGATGCGCACGATCTCGGTCAAGGGGGCGATGTCCCCTTCCATGCTGTAGAGGCCGTCCACCACGATCAGTTTCCCCGCCTTCGCGGGGATCGACCCCAGCACACGCTCGAGGTCGCGCACGTCGTTGTGACGGAACCGCTTCACATCGGCGGGGCTCAGCCGCGCGCCGTCCACGATGCAGGCGTGCGCGTCCTTGTCGAGCATCACCACATCCCCTTTGTCCATGAGGGCGGAGATGCTGCCCAGATTGGTGAGATAGCCTGTCGAATAGACGAGCGCCGCCTCTTTCCGCGTGAACTTGGCGAGGCGTTCCTCGAGCTGGACGTGCATCTCCAGCGTTCCGTTCAGGAAACGCGAGCCGTTGTTCGAGGTGCCGAAGCGCCGCAGAGCCTCGTCGGCCGCGGCGATCACCTTGGGGTGCTTCGTCAGGCCTAAGTAGTTATTCGAGCCCGCCATGATGATGCGGCGGCCGTCGATCGTGACTTCGGTCCCGTGATTTTCGGCGATCGGGAGAAAATAGGGGTAGATGCCTGCGGCCTTTGCCAAGCGGTGCTCTTTGAAGCGATTACACTTGTCGAATAGATCCACGCGTACCCTGGGTTTTGGTCGTTGGAATCGCGCGCGACGAAGACACGCCGGGATCGAGGTGCGATTGCCTCGGGGGGGACCATACCCGAATCCCGAAAGGGCGTCAATCCAACTTGATCGGCAGGCGTCGGACCCCTACTATCCCCACCGTTGACCGGGACTTAGCCCCTTCTCCCGCACGGAGGATCCCATGTCCTCGCTCGCCCGGATTCTGCTCGGACTCGTCCTTCTTTCCGCCCCCGCGGAAGCCACTTTTTCCATCGTAGCCCGCGATCCCGAGACCGGCGATCTGGGCGTCGCGGTGCAATCGCACTACTTCTCGGTCGGCCCGATCGTGCCATGGGCCGAGCCCGGGGTGGGCGCGGTGGCGACGCAGTCGCTCGTCGAGGTGAGCTACGGCCCGAAAGGGCTCCAGATGATGAACAGCGGGCGAGGGGCCAAGCAGACGCTGGAAGAGCTTCTCTCGCAGGATCCCAACAAGGATGTCCGTCAAGTCGCGATGATCGATTCGCGGGGTGACGTCGCCGCCTGGACCGGGAAGAAATGCATCCCCGCGGCGGGCGACAAGGTCGGCACGCAATATTCAGTGCAAGCCAACCTCATGTCGAACGATCGCGTATGGCCCGCCATGGCGGAAGCCTACGAGAAGACGAAGGGGGACCTGGCGACGCGGCTTCTCGCGGCGCTCGATGCGGGCCAGGCCGCCGGCGGCGATATTCGAGGGCAGCAGTCCGCCGCGATCGTGATCGTGAAGGGCAAGCGCTCCGGCAAGCCCTGGCAGGACCGCATCATGGACCTGCGCGTGGAGGACAATCCCCGGCCGATCGCCGAGCTTCGGCGCCTCGTCAAGATCTGGCGAGCCTATCGAAACGTGGATCAAGGGGATGTGTACGCCACCGAGGGCAAGATCGAAGAGGCGATGAAATCCTACGCAGAGGGAGCGCGGCTGGCCCCCGGCAACGAAGAGATCCTCTTCTGGCAGGCGGCTTCACTCTGGCAGCTCGGGCGGGAGAAGGAAGCGACGCCCATCTTTCGCCGGGTCTTCGCCCGCGACCGCCGCTGGGTGGAGCTGGTGCCCCGGCTGGTCCCGGCCGGGCTCTTGAAAGATGACCCGGCGTCGATCCGTCGCATCCAGGCGCTCGCTCCCGGGAGGCGGCGATCGGGGTAGGCTCCCCGGCTTGCATCGGCGCATCCAAACAAGCAGAATGCCGTTATTGAGGGCCCGGCCGAAACTCGACATCGGAGGAATCGTATGACGGAACGGACCGCTCCCCCCGCAGCGGAAGGACATACGACCGTGCCTTTCATCCCCGGGCTGGCGGACGTTCCGGCGGCGCGCTCGAGCATCTGCTTCATCGACGGCGAGCAGGGGATTCTGGAATACCGCGGCTATCCCATCGAAGCGCTGGCCGAGCACAGCACCTTCGAGGAGACGACCTACCTCCTCCTCTGGGGAAAGCTTCCCAGCAAGACCGAGCTCGAGAAATTCACACGCGACCTCGCGACCAACCGCGACGTCCGTTTCCGCCTGACCGATCTCCTGAAATGTCTCCCGGACACCGGTCACCCCATGGAGGCGCTGCAGGCCGCGATCGCGGCGCTCGGGATGTTCTATCCGGACCGCGATCCGATGAACCCCACCGATCGCTACAACTCCGCCGTCCGGATCATCGCGAAGGCGCCGACCCTCGTGGCCGCCTACCACCGGCTCAGCCACGGGAAGGAATACATCCCGCCCAGGGAGGAGCTGACCCACGCCGAGAACTTCCTCTACATGGTGTCGGGCGACGAGCCGGAAGCCGACGTCGCGCGCGTGATGGACGTCTGCTTCATCCTGCACGCCGAACATTCGATGAACGCGTCGACCTTCGCGGGGCGCGTCACCGCGTCGACCCTGGCCGATCCCTACACTGTTGTGTCCTCCGCAATCGGCGCTCTGACGGGCCCCCTGCACGGCGGCGCGAACGAGCAGGTGATCCACATGCTCCAGCAGATCGGGGAGGTCGAGAAGGTCCGGCCGTACATCGAGGACCTGATCCAACGGAAGCAGAAGATCATGGGAGTCGGGCACCGCATTTACCGGGTGAAGGACCCGCGCGCGCTCGTGCTGCAGAAGCTCGCCGCGCAGATGATCGCGAAGCGAGGAGCCGATCCCCTCCTCGCGGTCGCGCAGGAAGTGGAGAAGGTGGTCGCCGAGCATCTGTCCGCGAAGAAGATCTACCCCAACGTCGATTTCTACTCGGGGGTCGTGTACGAGGCGATGGGCATGCCGGCTTCGCTCTTCACACCGGTGTTCGCCATCGCGCGTGTTTCCGGATGGCTCGCGCACTGGCTGGAGCAACTGGAAGACAACCGCATCTACCGGCCTTCGCAGATCTATACCGGCACGCACAACGAGCACTACGTTCGCATCGAGGAGCGGGTGTAGCGAGGCAGGCTCCCGCGGAGCGCCCGGCGGAGTCCGGAGCGCCCGCGGGCCGCGCTCGTTCGACGCTCCGCATGTGCACCCTGATCCTGGGCCTGGGAATTCTCGGCCCGGGATCGCTGCTTTTGGGGGCGAACCGCGATGAATCCCCCAAGCGGCCTTCCGCGGATCCGGGTGTTCTGGTGGAGGAGCCGCGCGTGGTGGGCGGACGCGATCTCGTCTCCGGCGGGACGTGGCTCGCCATACGCGAGGCGAGGTTCGTGACGGCGCTGATGAACCGGAGGCCCTCCCTCGGCGACACGCGCGATCCGGCAACGTTCCGGTCGCGCGGCCTCCTGTGCCTGGACGTGGCGGCGGCTGCCGCATCCGCCGACAGCGGCGGTGGTCCCCGACGCCCTGAAAGCGCCGCCGCAGCCGCCGACTCCCATCTCGATTTCGCGCTGCGGCTCGTAGGAAGCGGCTCGTACGCCCCCTGCACGCTCGTGGGAGTGGGAATCGACGGCGAAGCCTGGGCGCTGCGGGTGGGAGTGGGCGAGCCCCAAGTCCACCCGATCGCCCGGGGCTGGCACGTCATCACGCATCAGGAAGTCGACGACTGGAGCGAGCCCAGGACCCGGTGGCTCCTGGAAGAAATCGGTGAGAAGCTACCCAAGTCCGTCGAGGAGGCGTTCGATTCGATGGCGGGCTACCTGCGCTCCCACGGCGACGGAGGCCACCCGCCGGTGTGCCTTCACCGCGAGGTCTTCCCCACGGTGTCGAGCAGTCTCGTGGTACTCGGTGTGAGCGAAGGCCCCCGATACCTCCACGCGCCCGGCCCGCCGTGCGTCACCGAGTATCGCGACCGCACTCCCCTGCTCGGGGCACGAGGAGACTGACGAGCGGACGCGCATCCGCTTGCTCGCGCGTAGGCTGGATTTTCGGTATCATTGAAGGCTGACGTGCGAGAACAGGCCGCGCCGGTGGCGCGGCCCCATCCCGGACCCCACTAAGGAGGCACAGATGATCCCTCGCCGCCCCGTCATGCTCGTGCTCGCCGTAGCGACCACGCTTCTCCTCGCCGCGCCGGGAGTTGGACGAGCGGACACAAGCATCGGCCTGCACGGCGGTTTCAGCTCCGGCCCTGACCAGTTCATCATCGGTCCGCATTTGAACCTCTCGCCGGTGGCTGAAAATCTCTACATCGTCCCGAGCGGCGAGGTCGGATTCGGGGACGACATCACGACGTTGGCGTTCAACGGAGATCTTCAATACCGTTTCGAGACGAGCAGCGAGGTCCGGCCTTACGCCGGCGGTGGGGTCGCGCTCGTCTGGTTTGATCCGGACGGTCCTTTCGACAGCGAGACCAATCTCGGCGTGCACATCCTCGGCGGCATCTTCTTCGGCAGACTCAACGGCCAGCCGATGTTCGTGGATGTCAAAGCGGGTCTCACCGACGAAGTGCCGGATTGGAAATTCCAGTTCGGGATCAATTTCTGAGTCGCGGGTTCGGTGGATGCTTCGCGGTGGGAATCTCCGAAGCCTAGGCGATTTCCAGGGCGAAGCTCAGCTCCACCTGCTCCGGATTGAGGCAGCGCTTGTCGTCGCACGCCTGGAAGCGAACCCGGGCGACGACAGGCGCGCGGCCCGAGGGGAGCCCCGGCTCGCCGCGCAGGGGCACCCGGATCGTTAACTTCCCCGCATATACGGACAACCGCTCGCCCCCTAGAGGGGCGAGCGACCCTTCCGGAAACCGCATCTCCCCGGGGACCAATCCCTCCGTGACGCCCAGCTCGACCGAGGTCGGCAGGAGATCCGCGCGCGATGGTTTCGCGGACTGCACGTGCCAGCCGGGCTCGATTTCCAGGGTGAGGCGAAGCTCCGCGGTTTCGCCGCGGGCGATCCGGCGCTTGTCGAGATCGGCCGTCGCGATGACCGGCCCGCGCTGGGCGCGCGCGAGCGGAGCGATGGAAGCGGGCGTCGGGCCCGTTCCGCCCGCCGCCCCGCGCGCCGGCTGCGCTTCGGACGCGGTATCCGCGGCGACAGGGGTTGCCGCCCCGCGCGCCGGCTGCAATTCGGACGCGGTGCCCGCGACGACCCCGGCCCCCGTCCCAGGCTTCGCTTCGCTCCACGCCATGAACGCGAGCAGTAAATGCTCCGCCGCACGCGGGGCCTGATTCAGGATTCCCGCGAAGGCACGAAACATCTTCGCCGCGTGCTCCTCGTACCGACCCTCGCCGGTGAGGTGCCACAGCCGCACCAATACCCGCGCGGCAAGGCCGTTTCCCGAGGGCACCGCCTGGTCGAACACCTCCTTCGTGCGCGCGATGAGCGACTCGTGATCGCTCGCGACGAAGAAGAAGCCTCCCTCGTCGGCATCCCAGAACCGCTCGATCATCGAATCGACGAGCGAGCGCGCCTCATCGAGCCACGCGCGCTCGCCGGTCACTTCGTGGAGGTCCAGGAGCCCCCAGGCCAGAAACGCGTGGTCCTCGAGATACGCCGGCAGCCGAGATTCCCCGGCGCGCCAGGAGCGCAGGAGCCGCCCGTCGCGCCGCATCGCGCTCAACACGAACCGCGCGGCGCGCGCGGCCGCCTCCACGTAGTCGCGGCGCTCGAACACGCGCCCCGCCCGGGCGAAGGCGCCGATCATGAGGCCGTTCCAGCTCGTGACCACCTTGTCGTCGAGCCCGGGTGCCGCCCGTTGAAGCCGGATCTCGAGCAGCCGCGCCCGGGCCCGGTCCATCCTCGCCCGCAACGTGTCTTCTGGAATGGATTCCGCGCGGGCAAGCTCGGCCCAGGAGCGCTTCACGTGTGGAATATTCCCCGGTTCCTCCCCGGTCACGGGATCCACGAAATTCGAGGTCTCCTCGATCCCATAGACGCGCGCGAAGAGCTCCCCGTCCTCCAAGCCGAGCACATCGGTGAT
>DASXQO010000081.1:0-4104 GCA_036507115.1 Candidatus Eiseniibacteriota bacterium
GTTTCCTACGCGTTACTCACCCGTTCGCCACTTTACTCGGGTATTGCTACCCTTTCGCGTTCGACTTGCATGCCTAATCCACGCCGCCAACGTTCGTTCTGAGCCAGGATCAAACTCTCCGCTGTAATTTCCACACCAAAAATCGCTCCCCTTAGGGGATGCGACGAACTAACAAGAGATCTTCTCGGTCGAAACCGAGAGGGATCCTCTAGGGCTCCACAACACAAACGTGCGCTATTCTGATTTCAAAGAGCGGTCGCGCGCGAATCGCGCGCACAAAACGGCATGTTCAGGGCCGAACCCCGAACTTACCGAGAACGCTTCTTGGTTGTCAACACCCAATTTGGCTGCAAAGACAGTGGGCCTGAAGCCGCGCAAAACGCGGGCTGGCCGATGCAGTCAGCCGGCGGGCACTGCGGTGTTTTCCCCACCGACACCAGAATAGGACGATATACCGAAGGGTTCGGCCTGTCAAGGCCCGCCCATAACCTTTCTTCCGATGCTACGGAAAGTGGCGGGATTCGGCCTTTCCATGCCGGGAAGACCCTCCGAAATGCCCCCCGGGGCGCCCTGGCGCAGCTAAAATGCCCCGGGCCCCCTGGCGCAGCTAAAATGCCCCGGGCCCCTCTGGCGCGCGCAGCCAAAACGCCCCCCGGCGGCCCCTAGCGCAGCCCTTTCGGCATCAGGCGAGCGATCTTCCGCCCCACCTTGATGATCACCTCGCTTTGGCCCCCAGGTCCCCCGCCGATCCGGATCTCCTGGGCCACGTCGGTCACCCGCTCCCCATTCACGTATACCGCTCCCTGCTTGAAGAGGCTCCCGGCGCTGCTTCCGGTGTACTGATTGGGAAATGCACGCATCATGAGGTCTCTTGCGCGAAATGCACCGGGCTCTATCTCGATTGTGGGCAAATCGCTAGGCAGCTCCCGGCGCGAAAACTGCTTCTCGAATTCTCCCTGGGCGAAGTCCGCGGCCCCTGGGCCGTGGTACATGCGAACGATGCGATGGGCGAGCGCCTTTTTCCAGGTCATGGGGTTGGCGCCCCCGCCGCGGAGCGATCGCGCGACTTCCTCGCACTCGGTCGGCGAGGCGTCCGTCACGAGCCGGAAATAACGTTCGATGAGCTTGTCGGGAAGGCTCATCACCTTGCCGTAGATCTCCTTGGGTGGCTCGGCAATTCCTATGAAATTGCCGAGGCTCTTGCTCATCCGGCGCACGCCGTCCGTGCCCTCGAGCACGGGGAGCGTGAGGATCACCTGGGGTTCGACGTCGTAGGCGGCCTGGATGTCGCGGCCCGTTAAGAGATTAAATTTCTGCTCGGTCGCGCCGATTTCTATGTCGGCGCGGATCACCACGGAGTCATAGGCCTGCATCAAAGGATAGAGGAGCTCGTGAACGCTGATCGCTTCGCCGCTCTTGAACCGAATCTCGAAGTCGTCGCGCTCGAGCATCCGCGCGACGGTGAAGCGCGATGTGAGCTTGAGCACGTCGACGAAGCTCATCGCCTTGAACCAATCGCCGTTCCAGCGCACCTCGGTCCGGTCCTTGTCGACGACCTTGAAGAACTGGTCGAGGTAGGTCTGCGCGTTCGCCAGCACGGCCTCCTCGCTGAGCGTCGGCCGGGTCTGCGAGCGTCCGCTCGGATCGCCGACGAGCGCGGTGTAGCTCCCCACGATCAGGACAATTTGGTGTCCGAGCTCCTGGAACTGGCGGAGCTTCCGGAGTCCGATCGTGTGCCCCAGATGGATGTCGGGCGCGGTGGGGTCGAATCCCTGTTTGACGCGAAGCGGTATTCCCGAGGCGATCGAGCGCTCGAGCTTTCGAACGAGTTCTCCTTCGGGGATCAGCTCTTCGGTCCCGGAGCGGATCACTTCGAACTGGCGTTGGACTTCGGCGCTCTCGGATCGGGCGGGCATGGCGGCGGCAGCCTATCAAGTTTGAAGGTCTCGCGGAAGGGCGCCGCCCTCCGGCGATACCTTGGCAAATGGCACTTGACCCACCGGGGGGGGTTACCTAGCGTAGCCTTGTCCGGTAGGAACGCACCTACAACGAGGTTTCCATCGTGAGTCCAGGCTGGGGACGTGTCACAAAGGTTTTGTTCGCGCTGCTCGTCATCCTGCTATGCGGGGTGGCCGGGGTCGGCATTGGGGTCGCGAACTGGCTGAGGAAGGATCTCCCCTCGCCGGCCAACCTCCAGACCATCGCCCCGCCGGTCAAGACGCTTGTCTACGACCGAAACGAAAAGCTCGTCCACGAGTTCTTCAAGGAGAACCGCTCGATCGTCCCGCTACGGGAGATCCCGCGTCCGCTCGTCCAGGCGATCCTCGCGATCGAGGATCGACGGTTCTATTCGCACTGGGGCATCGATCCGATCCGGCTGGCCCGTGCGCTCATGACCGACATCATCGCGCGACGCCCCGAGCAGGGCGGCAGCACGATCACCCAGCAGCTCGCGCGGAACCTTTTCCTCACGCACGAAAAGACGCTGACCCGGAAGCTCAAGGAGATCGTCCTCGCCATCCGGATCGAGCAGACCTACACCAAAGACGAAATCCTCGAGATGTACTTCAACCAGATCTACTTCGGCGAAGGCGCCTACGGCGTCGATGCCGCCGCGAAAGTCTTCTTCGGGAAACGCGTCCAGGAGCTCAATCTCCCGGAGTGTGCCCTGCTGGCTGGGCTGCCCCGGAACCCGCGCGACTATTCGCCGCGCCGGGATCCGGACCGCTCGCTGAGGCGCAGGAACCTTGTCCTCTCGCAGATGCTCGGGGCGAAGTACATCAACCGAGGCGCCTACGAGCAGGCGAGCGAGGCTCCGCTCGGCGTCACGAAGACGCGCTACAACGCGCAGGAAGCCCCGTATTTCATGGAGATGGTCCGGCAGTACATCGACGAGCGCTATGGCTCGAACCAGCTCTACGAGGGCGGGCTCCAGATCCACACCACGATCGACATCGACCTTCAGCACGCGGCCGAGGAGTCGATCGAACGGCGTCTCCAGGCGCTCGAGCAGCGGAACCAGTACAAGAAGACGCGCGCGGCTCTGGCCAAGGCGGGAGGCGCTCCGGCGCGGGACAAGAACCAGACCCAATATCTCCAGGGCGCGGCCGTCGCCATGGAGCCTTCCAGCGGACAGATTCTGGCGTTGGTGGGCGGCCGCGATTTCAACGACTCGAATTTCAACCGCGCGGTCCAGGCGGCGCGCCAGCCCGGATCCGCGTTCAAGCCGTTCATCTACACGGCAGCGATCGACAACGGCTACCCGCCGACCGACATCATTCTCGATACCCCGGTCTCGTTCCGAGCCGGGAACGGCGCGGACTGGTCTCCCCAGAACTACGACAACAAATTCCGGGGTCCGGTCACGCTGCGCAACGCGCTCGCGCATTCACTCAACGTCCCGGCCGCGAAGTTATTGCAGAAGCTCGGCACCTCGGTCGTGACCTCCTACGCCAAGCGCATGGGAATCAAGAGCCGCCTTACCCCAGACCTCTCGCTCGCGCTCGGCACTTCCGAGGTGAATTTGCTCGAGCTGACCTCCGCCTATGGCGTCTACGCCAACCAGGGCGTGCGGGTCGCGCCAGTCTACATCCTCCGGGTGGAGGACAAGAACGGAAAGATCCTCGAACAGTCGCGCACGACGGCCGAAGAAGTGCTGAGCCCTGAAACCGCGCTCACGATGACGAGCATGATGGAGAGCGTCCTCGAGAACGGCACCGCGGCTTCGGCGCGCGCGCTCGGGTTCACCGCCCCGGCCGCGGGCAAGACCGGCACGACGGACGATTACACCGACGCCTGGTTCGTGGGTTACGTGCCCGGCGTCGTCACGGGCGTGTGGGTGGGTTTCGACCGGAAGCAGAAGATCGGCCCCGGGATGACCGGAGCCGCGGCCGCGCTGCCTGTCTGGGTGGACATGATGCTCGCGGCGACGAAGAATCGCCCGCCTCAGGACTTCCCGGTGCCGAGCGGCGTCGTGAGCCGGCTCATCTGCACCGAAACCGGTCTCCTCGCGAATCCGGCATGTCCCAGCACCGAGATCGAGCTGTTCCGCGAGGGGAGCGATCCGACCGGCTACTGCAACGTGCACACCGGAACGGAGAAACC
>DASXQO010000082.1:0-2385 GCA_036507115.1 Candidatus Eiseniibacteriota bacterium
GGCGCGCGCTCGCGCGAGGAGGCCGAGGAGCGGGTCCCGGTCGGATCGTACGCCGTGTTCGACACGACCTACGAGGGATGGGGCACGACGCGCAAGGGAAAGGCGTTCGACGACCGCGCCGGGTGCGCCGTGCTCGCGAGCCTGATCCAGCGCCGACCGCCGGTGCCGCTCACCGCCGTCTGGAGCGTTCAGGAGGAAGTCGGGCTGCGCGGAGCGGCCGCGGCCGCGCGGCGCGTCGGTCCCGATCTCGCGATCGTGCTCGAGGGCACGGCCTCGGGCGAGGCGCCCGGCTCGCCCGAGGATGAGCAGTATCCTTATATGGGACGCGGTCCGGCGCTCACCGTTCAGGACCGGTCGCTCATGGTCCACGCGCGGCTTCTCGACGCGATCGAGGACACCGCGAAGCGCCACCGGGTGCGGACGCAATGGAAGCGCCCGGGGGTGGGAGGCACCGACGCGGGCCGGATCGCGATCTCGGGCTCCGGCGTGCCGTCGGCGGTCGTCTCGGTCGTCTGCCGCTACATCCATGCTCCCGCCGCCTACCTCGACGTGCGCGACGCGCAGCGGGCGGTGACCCTGATCTGGCATACGCTCGAAACCCTGCGAAAGGAGTGGCCGTGAGCCCCCGAACCTCGCATCTCGATTCGCTGCTTCCCGCGTTGAGCGAAGCGTTCGGCCCTCCGGGGCGCGAGGGAGGCGTCCGCGCCGCGATCAAACGCGCATTACGTGGACTCGGAACCGCACGGGAGGACGCGCTGGGGAATGTGCACCTGCACATCCCGGGGAAAGGCGCGCGTCTCCTTCTCACCGCGCACATGGACGCGCCGGGAATCATCGTCACGCGGGTGGATTCCGCGGGCCTCGCGCGCCTCTCCATCCTCGGTCCGATGTCGGCGCCCGACTGGATCGGCGCCGCGGTGACCCTGAACGGCAGCTCGCGCGGCGAGGCGAGGGCGAGCGGTGAGGCCGGCTCGCGGGGCGTCGTCGGCTGGGACCGCCCCAAGGATTCGAAGGACAGCCGCGAGATCGAGCCCGAAGCGCTCTATCTCGAGACCGGCCTCGGCACGAAGCAGGCGCCGAAGAAGATCGCGGTCGGGTCGGTGGGGGCACTCCTCGACCGGGCCGAGCGGCTGGGCGACCTCTGGTGCGGGGGAAATCTCGACAATCGCGCCGGATGCGCCGCGATCCTCGCTGCCATCAAGGAGGCGCGTGGAATCCGGAACGACCTCCACGTTGTGTTCAGTGCGCAATCGGATCTCGGAGCGCGCGGGGCGGCGACCAGCGCTTTTGGCATTGGCCCCGACGTGGCCGTGGTCCTGGACGTGGCCTTCGTGGGAGAATCGAGAGGCACCGGCGACATCGCCCTCGGGAAAGGTCCCTGCCTCGGGCTCAAGGAGGAAGGCTACCTCCCCCATCCCTTGGCGCTCGATTTCGTGAAGCGAGCGGCGAAATCGGCTCACGTGGAGCACCAGTGGCTCATCCGCGAGTCGAGCGGTAGCGACGCGCGCGCGGTGCGAGCGGCGCGCTTGGGCGTGCCGACCGCGCTCGTGGCGATCGCGGCCCGGAAAACGGGCGGCCCGCGGGTGCTCGTGAACGCAACCGATCTCGAGCAAACCGTGAAGCTCGTGCGCCAAATCGTCACGACTCCCTACACGGGAGAGAAAGGTTCCAGATGAACGTTTCCACGCGGGGCCAGAGGGCCCAGGCGTCTCCCATCCGGCGCCTCGCGCCCTATGCCGATCAGGCGGTGCGAAGCGGCGCCAAGGTCTACTACCTGAACATCGGCCAGCCCGACATCCCCACGCCCGAGATCGTGATGGAGCGGCTTCGCACGTACCCCGGAAAGTACGTGCCTTACAGCCCCTCGGGAGGGATCCCGGAATTCGTAGAGGGAATGTCGCGGTACTACGCGCAGCACGGCCTCGAGGTGAAGCCGACGGAGATGATCACCACGGTCGGCGGGAGCGAGGCGCTCCAGTTCGCGTTCTGGGCGCTCTTCGATCCCGGCGACGAGGTGATCCTCTTCGAGCCCTTCTACACGAATTACGCCACAATGGCGTTGCTGGCCGGCGTCGAGGTGAAGCCGATCCCCTGCGATGCGCGCAGCGGATACCACCTGCCCCCGATCGAGGCGATCGAGCGGGCGGTGAGCCCGCGTACGAAGGGGATTCTATTGTGCGCCCCCTCGAACCCGACCGGCACCTCCTACACCGCCGCCGAGGTCGACGCGATCTGCGACCTGGCGAAGCGGCTGGATCTCTGGATCATCACCGACGAGGCCTACCGCGAGTTCATCTACGACGGGGCGAAGCACGAGAGCCCGATGACGCGGCCCGCCGTGGCGGAGCGCGTGGTGCTCGTGGATTCGGTCTCGAAGCGGCTCAA
>DASXQO010000083.1:0-10525 GCA_036507115.1 Candidatus Eiseniibacteriota bacterium
AGCCGTACGACATCAAGCAGGTCATCTGCCGCGTCGTCGACGACGGCGACTTCCTCGAGGTGCAGCCGCTCTGGGCGGAGAACGTCGTCTGCGGCTTCGCCCGCCTCGGCGGCCACCCGGTCGGCGTCGTCGGCAATCAGCCGCGCTCGCTCGCGGGCGTGCTCGACATCGACTCCTCGTCCAAGGCGGCTCGCTTCGTTCGGACCTGCGACGCGTTCAACGTCCCGCTCGTGACCTTCGTCGACGTCCCCGGCTTCCTGCCCGGGACCGACCAGGAATGGCGCGGGATCATCCGCCACGGCGCGAAGCTCCTGTATGCTTACTGCGAGGCCACGGTCCCGAAGCTCACGGTCATCGTTCGGAAGGCCTACGGCGGCGCCTACGACGTCATGTCCTCGAAGCACATCCGGGGCGACTACAACGTGGCGTGGCCTCAGGCCGAGCTCGCAGTCATGGGAGCCGAGGGGGCGGTGAACATCGTCTACCGGAAAGAGATCGAACAGTCGAAGGATCCGGCCGAGGCGCGCGCCAAATTCGTGGCGGAATACAACGAGAAGTTCGCGAACCCCTACGTCGCGGCCGCGCTCGGTTATCTCGACGACGTGATCGAGCCTCAGGAAACCCGTCCGCGGCTCATCCGCGCCCTCGCCGCGCTCCGCCACAAGCGCCAGTCTCTCCCGCCGAAGAAGCACGGCCTGATCCCGCTCTGAGCGCGAGGAGTCCCCGGTGAAGCCCGTCCGCGCCAAGCGCTCCTCACGCGGCGCCAAGCCCTCCGCGGCAAGGTCCCCCGACCGCCGCGCCAAGCCCTCCGCCCGCGGCGCCAAGAGGCCCTCCGCCCCCGCCCGCCGCGCCAAGCCCTCCGCGGCAGAATCCGCCGCCGTGAAGCCGGTCCGGAAGGTCCTCGTCGCGAACCGCGGGGAGATCGCAATCCGGATCTGTCGCACGCTCCGAGAAATGAGGATCACCTCGGTCGCGATCTATTCCGAGGCGGACCAGGATGCCGCGCACGTCTTCGCCGCCGATGAAGCGTACCCCGTGGGGCCCGCCCCTGCGGCTCAGAGCTACCTGAACGCCGATCGGATCCTCGATGTCGCGCGCCGCGCCAAGGCGGACGCCGTGCATCCGGGCTACGGCTTCCTGTCCGAATCCGCCGCGTTCGCGGAACAGGTGCTCGGCTCGGGGTTGGTCTGGATCGGACCCTCGCCCGGGGCGATTCGCACGCTCGGCGACAAGCTGAGCGCCCGCGCGCTGGCGATTCGGGCCGGCGTTCCCGTACTGCCCGGCACCGAGACGCCGGTGCGCGATGAGGCGGAGCTCAGGCAAGCGGTGGGCCGCATCGGGTACCCCGTGGCGCTCAAGGCGGCCGCGGGCGGAGGCGGCAAGGGCATGCGCCGCGTGAATTCCGCCGAGGAGTTCGAGCAGGCGCTGCGACTCACGCAGGGCGAGGCCAGGAACGCCTTCGGGGACGATCGGATCTATCTCGAACGCTGGCTCGAGAAGCCGCGTCACATCGAGGTGCAGCTCCTCGGCGACGTCCATGGGAACGTGATCGCGCTCGGCGAGCGCGACTGCTCGATCCAGCGCAGGCACCAGAAGCTTGTCGAGGAAACTCCCTCCCCCGCGCTCGACGACGCGAGCCGTGCGGTACTCTGGAAGCTCGCCGTGAAGATAGCGCGGGCGGGCGGATACGCGAACGCAGGCACTGCGGAATTCCTCATGGACCAGGCGGGCAAGTTCTATTTCCTCGAAGTGAACGCCCGATTGCAAGTGGAGCATCCGGTCACCGAGATGGCGCTGGGGGTGGACCTGGTTCGGGAGCAGGTGCGGCTCGCGGCGGGCGAGCGCCTTTCGTTGACGCAGGCACACGTGCGGCCGCGGGGAGTCGCGATCGAGTTCCGGATCTACGCCGAAGACCCGGAATCGGGATTCCTCCCGCAGGCGGGAACGGTGCGGCGTCTCGAGCTGCCCCAGGGCCCCGGCGTGCGCTGCGACGTCGGCGTGCGGGCCGGGGGCGCGGTGCCGTTCCATTACGATCCCCTGATCGGAAAAATCATCGTGTGGGGGGAGACGCGCGAATTGGCGCTCGCGCGCGCCGCGCGCGCGCTCGGAGAGTGCGCGCTGAGCGGCGTCCCCAACACGCTTCCCTTCCACCGCTGGCTTCTCGACCATCCCGCGTTCCGTTCCGGAAGCTACGACACGGCATTCGTGACCCACGAATTCAAGGGTGTCGCGCGCCCGAATTCCGCGCGCGACGAGGAGGACGCGGCGTCGCTCGCGGCTCTTTTCGCGCACGTGACCTCGCGCGTGCCGCGTTTCGCCGAATCGGCAGCGCCTGCCGGAAACGGCGGCGGGGACCGGAGCCGTTGGCGCACGGCCCATCCCGGCCTCCGTGCTCCCCTGAGGCCCCGATGAATCGACCCCTCGCGGGCGGACGACGCCCCGTCCGGAGATCCCGATGAAGATCCTTCTTTCGAAGGGCGCTGAAGATCTGGAGGTCGTGGTCGAACCCGAGGACGCGGGATACAGGGTCACGCTCCACAGCCGCGCCCGTATCGACGGCATCGTCGGCGAGTCGATGCGCGTCCGGATCGATGCCCGTCCGGTCGAGGCGTGGGTGACCCGCCAGAGCGATTCGATCGCGGTCGAGCTCGGCGGGTTCGTGCACCGCTTCCGGCTCCGCGACCCTCGAGCGCCGAAGCTCGCGCGGCGTAAGGAGCACGAGGACGCATCCCGGGGCGAGCTCCACGCGCCCATGCCCGGGCTGGTCGTCCAGGTGCTGACCCACGAAGGGGAGGAAGTCGAAGCCGGGCATCCCCTCGTCGTCGTGGAGGCCATGAAGATGCAGAACGCGTTGGTCGCGCCCCTCAAGGGACGCGTGCGCTCGATCCGGGTCGCGCCCGGGACCGCGGTCGAGAGCGGGCAGCTCCTGCTCGCCATCACGCCCGAGGAGTCCTGACCGCGATGGCACGCGCCGACCTCGTCCGTGCCCACATTCGCTCGCGGGCTTCGAACGCGGCCGGGGCCGGCTCGGATCCGACCAAGGACGTTGGCGCGGCGCGGGACCGTCCCGGCGAGCCCCCGTTTCTCCGCGGCATCCATCCGCTCATGTACCGGTCGCGGCTCTGGACGATGCGCCAGTACGCGGGCTTCGGGGACGCCACGTCCTCGAACCGCCGCTACCACTACCTGCTTTCGCTGGGACAGACCGGACTCTCGGTCGCATTCGACCTGCCGACCCAGATGGGTTACGACGCGGACCATCCGCGCGCGGCCGGCGAGGTGGGACGGTCGGGTGTCGCCATCTCGACCATCGAGGACATGGAGCGGCTCTTGCAGGGAATTCCGCTCGACCGCGTGAGCCTCTCGATGACGATCAACGCCACGTCGATGATCCTCCTCTCGCTCGTCCTCGCGGTCGCGGATCGGCGCGGAATCCCGCGCGCGAAGCTCCAGGGAACGGTCCAGAACGACGTGTTGAAGGAATACATCGCCCGGGGCACGTACATCTATCCGCCTGTGCCGTCGCTCAAGATCGCCACCGATCTCTTCGAGTTCTGCGCCGAGGAGGTGCCGCAATGGAACCCGATCTCGGTGAGCGGATACCACATCCGCGAGGCGGGCTCGACCGCGGTGCAGGAAGTCGCGTTCACGCTCGCGAACGGGCTCGAATACGTGCGCGCCGCCGTTGACCGCGGACTCCCGGTCGACCGGTTCGCGCCGCGCCTATCCTTCTTCTTCAACGCCCACAACGATCTCCTGGAGGAGGTCGCGAAATTCCGCGCGGCGCGCCGTCTCTGGGCGCGCCTCATGGAGGAGCGCTACCACCCGCGCGACCCGAACTCGCTCAAACTCCGCTTTCACGCCCAAACGGCCGGATCGACGCTGACCGCGCAACAGCCGCACGTGAACATCGCCCGCGTCGCGATCCAGGCGCTCGCGGCGGCGCTCGGGGGGTGTCAGTCGCTCCACACGAACTCCTTCGACGAGGCGCTCTCCCTGCCGAGCGAGGAGGCCGCAACCGTGGCGCTCCGGACGCAGCAGATCATCGCCTACGAGAGCGGGGTCGCGATGACCGTCGATCCGGTGGGCGGCGCCGCGGCGATCGAAGCGATGACAGACCGGATCGAGCGTGAGGCGCGCGGACGGATCGAAGAGATCGATGCCCTGGGGGGCGCCGTGCGCGCGATCGAGTCGGGGGTCCAGACGCGCGCGATCGAACAGAGCGCCTACGAGCACCAGATGGCGGTGGAACGCGGGGAGCGGGTGATCGTGGGCGTGAACCGGTTCGTCGATCCGGACGAGGAGGTTACGCCCGCGTTCGCGATCCATCCGGACCTCGAGCCGGCCCAGGCGGACCGCGTCCGGGCGTTCAAAGCGTCTCGTGACGACGCGCGGGCGAAGCACGCCCTCCAGCGGTTGGAGGAGACCGCCCGGCGGGACATGAACCTCACCCCGGGTGTCATCGACGCGGTGAAGGCGGGAGCGACACTGGGGGAGATCTCCGACGCGTTGCGACGCGTGTACGGTACGTACGACCCGAATGCGTGAGTCCGCGTGACTCTCTTCCAAGCCGCGATCCTGGGAGCGGTCGAAGGGCTGACGGAGTTCCTGCCGATCTCCTCGACGGGACACCTGATCCTCGCGGCGCACGCCATGGGTCTCGTGGGCGGGATCATGAACGCGTTCGAGATCGTCATCCAGGCGGGCGCGCTCCTCGCGGTGCTCTGGCTCTACCGTGTCCGGGTCCTCGAGGTGATGCGCGGCGTGGCGCGCCCCCGTTCCCCGGGCGGTATGCTGCTGCTCAAGCTCCTGGTCGCCTTCCTCCCCGCCGCGATCCTGGGGCTTTTGCTCCATCGCGCGATCGAGGAGCATCTCTTCGGCCCGCGTGCCGTCGCGGTCGCGCTCTTCGTCGGGGGGGTCGTCATGGTGATCTTCGAGCGCCGCCGGCGCGCGCACCCGCAGACGGCTGCGTTCGGGAGCCTTGACGCAATCCCGCTCCGGGTCGCCCTCGCAATCGGCGTGTTCCAGTGCGCCTCGCTCTGGCCGGGCATGTCGCGCTCCATGGTGACCATTCTGGGTGGGCTCATGCTGGGATGCTCGGCCGTCGCCGCGGCGGAGTTCTCCTTCCTGCTCGCGCTCCCCACGCTCGGCGCCGCGACCCTCTACGATTTCCTAAAGAACCGCGAGGAGCTTCTGGGCGGCGACTCCGTCGGGCTCGGCCCGACCCTGGTGGGGCTCGCCGTCGCGGCGATCGTCGCCGTGATCGCGATCCAATCCTTCCTCCGGTATCTCACCCGGCATGGGCTCGAGCCGTTCGGCTGGTACCGGATCGCGCTCGGCCTGGCGATCGTAGTCTTCCTCTGGCGCACCACGTGGGGCGCTCCGTGAGCCGGGTCCTCGGGCTGGCCCACGTCGGGATCGCGGTACGCTCCCTCGACGCGGCGATTCCGATCTGGGTCCAAGCGCTCGGATTCGAACACGTCGAGACGATCGACTTCGACTCGATGAAGCTTCGGATCGCGTTTCTGCGCGCCGGCTCCGCCGAAATGGAACTGCTGGAGCCAACGAGCGAAGATTCCCCGGTCGGTCGGTTCCTCGCGAGGCGGGGCGAGGGCATCCACCACCTCTCCTTCCTCGTCCCGAATCTCGAGAAGGCGCTGGAGGGTGCTGAGGCGGCGGGGCTCGAGCTGATCGACCGGACCCCGAAGGAGGGAAGCCACGGCACCAAGATCGCGTTCCTGAGCCCCCGGACGTTGAACGGGGTGCTGGTCGAACTTTGTGAGCGGAGGGAGCCATGACTACCCGAAGCGTCCTCGTCGCGGCGCTGATGGTGGGGATCCCCGCGGCGACGCTCGGGCTCCTGAATTGCGCCGGCACGTCGCGGGTCCGCTCCGCGACCGGCCCGGGCGCGGGATTTCTCACGCGCGCAGCCCCCCTGGCGCGGCCGCTTCGCGAGGACTTCCGCCTCACGCCGGTCCTGAGCGCGGGCGATACCCTCGTTTCGAACAACCCCGGGGTGCTCCCGTTCGTCTTCGCGGGGCGCGCCGGCGGACTGGGCGCGCGGGACCGGGGGGACGGCACCGCGGAGGTCTATGTCTCGCACGACGACGCATGGCTCGAAGGCGCGGAAGGCTCGATGGTCTCACGCCTCGTGCTGGATCTCAGGAATTCAGGCGTCCTCGCCGCCGACTTCCTGCTTCGGCCGGACCGCGGCTACGCCGCCTTCGCGCTGGCGGCGCTCCTCGATTCGCGGGTCGGCTTCTTGCGACCGCAGTTCGTCGTGAACGAGCGGGGCCAGAGAACGAGGATTCCACTCGTCGCCGCGATCGACGTGATGGGCGAGAGGATCCAGGATCTGCCGTGGCTCGGCGCCATGCGCCACAAGAGAACGATCTCCCTTCCGGCCACCGGAGGAAAGGTCCTCGTCGTCATGACCGGCGGCAGCACGGTCCAGTCAGCCGACCAGCTCTATCTCTACGTGGCCAACTCGGACACGGACGTCCTATCCGGAAACGGCCAGCTCTACGTGTTCCGCGCGGATGCGAGCTCGGTTCCCACGGAGGCACCCTTCGCTTCCCGCATCCGCCGGGGCGTCCCGGTGGGCGGCGCCTTCGTCGCGGTTGACCCGGTTACGGCGCGATCGACGCTCGCGCTGGAAGCGCGCGTCCAGCAGCTCCGCTGCCTCAACTTCATCCGTCTCGAGGGGCTTGCCGTCGATCGGGAGAGGCTCAACGCGTTCTATTTCACGGACCGGCTGGGGTTCGGATCGACCGCGACCGTCCAGACCGCCGCGGGCGGCGGGCGGCTCTATCACATGAGGCTGGACGCGTTCGATCCGACGCGGGTGGAGGAGCTGGAGGTCGTGCTCGACGCGAGCGAAGGGGACGATCTCTTCCGCCCCTCCAGCATCGATACCGATGAGCGGTGCGTGATGATCCAGGAGTACCCGGGAGCGCACGGCATCCATCCTTCCCGCATCCTGCGCTACGACCTGCGCGGGCGCCGGCTGGAGGCCGTCGCCGAGTGCGCCGAGCGCGACCGGAGAGGGCGTGCGAAGCCCCGGGGAGTGGGCGGAGAGTGGGAGTCGAGCGGGATCACCAACGTGAGCGATCTGCTGGGTGAAGACAGCTGGCTCTTCACCGTGCAGGCCCACACCATCGAGGCCACTCAGAACTCGGGCAGATACGGCGAAGCGGGCCAGCTCCTGTTGCTCCGCGGCCCGCGCAATCCGCGGCCCGCGTCCCCGCGCGGTCCCACCACGGGCGGAAGCCCCTAGCCCGAGAACCCCTAGCTCCGAACGCCGCTTGCGAAGCGGCGCGCCGTCAGTAGCCGGTGGGCGGAGGAGGCGGCGGCGGGGGAAGCTCCAAGTCCGAGTTCGAGCGCGGCGCCGGAAGATTGTCGTCGATCCTCTCCGTCTTCGTGCCGGTGCCCGACCCCGCGACCTTCCCGCCTTCCGTGTCGAAGGTCTCCGTGCCGTCCCGCTGATAGCGAAGCTGGAGCTGGCAGATCACCTTCTTCGGAGTGCGGATCGAATATCCGTTGTCCAGGAGAAGCACGACCGGTACGCCGGCCGGGAGATCCTGGTCCAGCGTGAGGCTCCCCGAGCGCGGCGACGTCCAGAAGGCCTGCGGCTTCCTGCCGCTCTTCTGCTTGAGCCAGCGATCGTAGTCGGATGCGCGGAAGAGGCGGACAACGATGTCCTTCTTCCCCTTCGTCGTGACCGTACCGAGGAGATGAACCGCCTTCGCTCCGGGCTGGATCATGGGCAGATCGAGCGCGAAGAACTCGGCGGGTCCGACCGTGTAGGACGAGTCCACGATTTCAGCAACGTACCCGGAGCCGGAACGCGGTGCCGCGGGCACGGGCGGCGCCTCGGACGCGGGCGTCAAGCCCTCGACGGGGGAGGCCCCCTCGCCGGTCGGAGCGCTCTCGGCCGGTGGGATGCTCTCGACGGGCGGGACCGTCACCGCCTCACTGGGAGGCGGGGACTCCTGGACCGGAGGAGGAACCGGCGAGGGCTCCATCGCGAACGCGCGGCCCCCCGTCGGGCGATGGGTCAGAAGGAGCACGAGCGCGCCGGACAGAAAGGCCAGAAGCCATGCGCCCCGGTGCCATTGCCTCGGATGAATTCCCGGATCGAATCTCATTACACCTCCCCTGCGGACCTCGCGGCCCACCCTACGCCTGCCCTTTGGGCTCGTACTCGCGGAAGAGCGTTCCCCACTCCGACTCCATGATCTTCCTTTTACGCGGAATTCCGACAAACGGGTACCAATATCCGTCGTGGTACAGCCGCGACGCGAAATAGGACCACGGCACGAGCGGACTCCGGAGCAGCACCTTCTCCAGAGGCTTGAGCGGACCGTGGTAGATGAGCTTCTGCCCCTTGGACGCGAACGTGTTCTCGTTCCGGTGGAAGCCCAGGTTCACGTTGGACACGTCGTCCCCCACCAAGTCGATGCACCGTGGATCGCCGTTTCCCAATTTCGCCTCGTTCGCGAGCCGGATGAACTTGATCGTCAGCGGATCGAAGCCCATGAGCTTCGCCGCCACGGCGTCGATGGCCACCTGATCCCGGGAGGCCAGCAGCAGATTCGCCACGTGCGGCCGCATGGCGCGCGGCCCGGGCCCATCCCCCGCGATCGCTCCATCCATCACCGCGAAGATCCCCGGATGGATCTCCTTCTGGATCGTGAGGAGATCCACCAGGGTTTCGTGGATCACGCTGTGGGTCCAGTGGCGCTTGAGATGGAGGAGCCCGCCGAAGGCATTCTTCATCGCGCCCGTCATTTCCGTGAAAACGTGCGTCTTGAGCGTCGGCAGATGAACGATGTTCGCCCCGATCAGCGTCTTCGGGAGCATGAGCCCGTCGGGGTAGACATCGTTCAGCACGAGCATCCTTCCCTTCGGCTCGTATCGGATCCAATCGGCTTCGCTCTCCCGGTCGTTCAGCCAAACCGAACGAATCCCATAACGATCCAACACCGGCTCGAGCTTGTTGTTCCGGATGCCCACGTGCGGGTCGACCACCACGGTCGAATTCTGGGCGGCGAGAATCCGGTCGCGCGCGAATCCCGCTGTCTCGAGCTTGCGGATGACCCCCTCGAGCTGCCAGGGGCTCGTGGAGCATCCGGGATAGTAGACGTGCCAGGAAATATTGACCTTTAAGAGGGTCGTCTTGTCGGGTTTGAGCTCCGCGTTGCAATCCGCAAGCTCCATCAAACGGCCGATGTCGTCGACGACCGTCCCCGCGTTCGTCCGGAGCACGGCTACCTTGGATCTCACGTCGAACCCTTTCCGTCTTTCGGGTGGAGAACCGATTTCGCGATCACGATGCGTTGAATTTCCGAAGTGCCTTCATAGAGCTCCGTCACCTTGGCGTCGCGGTAGTAGCGCTCCACCGCGAACTCCTTCGTGTATCCATAGCCGCCGTGGATCTGGACCGCGCGGTCCGCGGCCATCCGCGCGACCGCCGACGCCTTCAGCTTCGCCATGGAGGCGTACGGCCCGTACGGGATGTCCTGGTCCTTCATCCAGGCAGCCTGAAGCGTGAGGAGGCGCGCTCCCTCGATCTCGGTCCGCATCTCCGCGATCATCCACTGGATCGCCTGGAAATCGCCGATCGGGTGCCCGAATTGGTACCGGTCGCGCGCGTAGCGCGACGCGGCATCGAGGGAAGCCTGCGCGATGCCGAGCGCCTGTGCCGCGACCCCGATGCGCCCGCTATCCAGCGTCTGCATGGCGACGCGAAATCCACGGCCTTCGTCGTGGAGGCGATTCGCCACGGGGACGCGGCAGTCCTCGAGGACCAATTCTACCGTGTCGGAGCCCCGTATGCCCATCTTGTCGATGTTCTTTCCGATTTTTAGTCCGGGGGCGTCCCGCTCGACGAGAAAGGCGCTGATCCCCCTGTGCTTGGACTCCTGGCTGGTTCGAGCCAGCAGCACGATGACGTCGGCGTACTTACCATTCGTCACAAAGGTCTTCGAACCGTTCAGGAAATATTCGTCCCCGCGCCGTTCGGCGCGCGTCGTGAGCGCGGCCGAATCGGAGCCGGAACCGGGCTCGGTCAGCGCGAACGCGCCCAGCTTTTCCCGCGCGAGGCCACGGAGCCACCGCTCCTTCTGCGCCTCCGTCCCGAATCGGGTGATCGGACCCGCCGCGACCGAGTTGTGCACCGACACGGTGATCGCGACCGCGGCCGAAGCCCGCGAGAGCTCCTCCATCACGAGCACGTAGCCGACCGCGTCGACGCCGACGCCGTCGTACTTCTCCGGGATCAGGAGCGCGAAGAAATTGTTGTCCCTCAGCTTCGTTCGAAGCGATGCGGGAATTTCCTCGGTGGCGTCGATCTGGTGGGCGATGGGCGCGATCTCACCCTCCGCGAACGCGCGGGTGAAGGCGCGGAGCATTTCCTGTTGCTCCGTCAGCTGGAAATTCATCGAGGCCTAGGAATCGGAGTAGTCGTAGAACCCCCGACCTGCCTTCCTACCCAGCCTGCCGGCCGCGACCATCGTGCGCAAGA
>DASXQO010000084.1:0-3629 GCA_036507115.1 Candidatus Eiseniibacteriota bacterium
TGCGGGCTGTTGGAGCTCCACATGTCGCGGTAGAGCTTCCAGCCGTCCGTCTCGCGTTTCCAGAGGACGATGTACTTGCCTTCGTCCATCGTGCCCCCGTTGCTCCCGACCATCGTGTAGCGCCCCGTCTCCCACGCGGTCTCGCCGTTCCCGTCGACCTCGAGGGTCGTGAACTGGATGCGGCCCACCGGCAAGGCGAGAACCCCTTTCCACATGTCCTGGATCGCGGCCCTGCCCTCGACGGGCGCCATGCCGGGTGGGTAGGCGTGGGCGTCCGCGGTGTAGAGCTGGCCGAGCGCCGAAACGTCGCGGCGGGCGAAGGCCTCGGAGAACCGGGTGCCCGCCGATTCGATTGCCGTCTTCAGCTCCGCGATATCCGTCCGGCGGTCCTTGGCGCATCCGCCCGCGAGCGCGAGGGCGGCGGCGAGCAAAAGGGCGAGCGCGGGAGCGAGACGGTCTCGACCTCTCGAGTCGGAATTCACTGCTTCCTCCGTTTCATTTGTCGCGGCGCGGGCTCGGAAAGCGCGCGCGGGATGGGCGCGGCCTAGATTCGGCGGCGTCCCCGCCGGTCCATGCCGTGGGATTTTCGGGGTCGCCGTCCGTGCTGCTGGACGCTCTGCTCGCCGGATTGGCGCGTCGAGGTGTGGGGAGCGCTCGTACCGGAGTGCCCGGACGGCCCGTGCGCGCGCCCGCGCGCTTGGGACCCGCCCGATCCGGTGTGCCGTCCCGCACCCGATTGGCGTCCTCCGCCCGAATGCCGGGCCCGGCCCGAATCCCGTGCCCCGCCCGATTGCCGCCCCGTGCCCGCCTGTCGCCCCGCGCCGTGATTCAAGGAGGGCCGCTTGTCCGTGGGGCGCCTCTTGTAATCGAAGTCGGGGAGAATGACGCGCGGGATGGCGCGTCCCAGGAAACGCTCGATCGCGCTCAGCTGCTTCTGCTCTTCCGGCGCGATGAGCGTGAAGGCGTCGCCGACCGCGTCCACGCGTCCGGTCCGGCCGATCCGGTGGACGTAGTCTTCGGGCGCGTGCGGCACGTCGTAGTTGATGACGTGGGTGATGCCCTCTACATCGATGCCGCGGGATGCGATGTCGGTCGCGACCAATACCTGTACGCGGCCGCGTCTCAGATCTCCGAGAGCGCGCTCGCGCTGGCTCTGGCTCCGGTTCCCGTGAAGCGTGGCGATCGAATGGCCGCGGCGCTGAAGGTCCCGCGCGAGCTTGTCCGCGCCGTGCTTCGTCCGCGCGAACACGATGACGCTGCTCACCTCGGATTGCGACAGCATCGAATCGAGGAGGTCGGTTTTCAAATGCCGCGGCACCGGGTACACCGCCTGGGTGATTCCTGCGGCGGGCCGCTGGGGCGGCGCCAGATCCACGCGCGCCGGACTTCGGAGCGCTTCGTTCGCGACGCGATTCAGCTCCGGAGGCATCGTCGCCGAGAACATGAGGGTCTGCCGTTCGCGCGGCATCAGGCGAAGGATCCGCTTCAGGTCGGGCGCGAACCCCATGTCCACCATCCGGTCGGCTTCGTCGAGCACCAGCACCTCGATGAAATCGAGGCGTAGCGCCAGCCGGTCGTGGAGGTCCAGAAGCCGTCCGGGCGTCGCGACGAGAAAATCGACGCCGTGCTGCTTCAGCAGCCTCTCTTGCGGAGGTATCGGAACGCCGCCATAGACCACCCCGACGCTCAGGTCGGTGAACCGCGCGTAGTCGCGCGCGTTGGTCTCCACCTGGGCGGCGAGCTCACGCGTCGGCGTGAGCACCAGGGCGCGCAGCCGGCGCGGACCGCCGAGAAGGCGGGTGAGGATGGGTAGGACAAACGCGGCGGTCTTTCCGGTTCCGGTCTGGGCGGCGCCGATAAGATCGTGTCCCTCGAGGATGATCGGAATGGCTCTTCTCTGAATCGGCGTGGGATCGACATATCCTGCTGCCCGCGCTCCCTTGACGACGAGCGGAGACAGTCCGAGGCTGGCAAATGGCATGGGCCTGAGAATACGCGAGATCGGCCCGTTCGGGTGACCTATAATGCGGCCCCTTGGAAACCCGCCACGCGATCCCGCACCCACGTCCCGACACGACGCGATTCGGCCGGTCCTGGCTTCAGCACTGGCTTCTGGATCCCGGCGTCACCTATCTGAACCACGGCACCGTCGGAGCGCCGCCGCGGGAGGTGCTCGCGGCGCAGCAGGCAATCCGCGACGAGATCGAACGGCAGCCTTCGCGCTACCTGCTGCGCGAGCTTTCGTCGGTGATCGTCGGCGTGCCGCATCGCGTCCCGCCCCGTCTGCGGGCGGCGGCCGACCGGGTCGCTTCTTTCCTGGGGGCCCGCGGCCAGGATCTCGTCTTCGTGGACAACGCGACCACCGGGATCAACGCCGTCCTCCGGTCCTTCGACTTGAGGGAAGGGGATGAGGTCCTCGTGACCGACCACGCCTACGGCGCCATCGCGAATGCCGCCGCGTTCCACGCGCGGGAGAAGAAAGCGAGTGTCCGCACCGTCGAGCTCCCCGCGCCCTCGCGGGGGAGAATCGCCTTCGCGGAACAAGTGACCGGAGCGATCGGACCCCGCACGCGTCTCGCCGTCATCGATCACGTCACCTCAGAGAGCGCCCTGGTCTTGCCGATCGAGGAAATCGTAGCGCGCTGCCACGAGCAGAAGGTCGCGGTGGTGGTGGACGGCGCCCACGCGCCGGGGGCTCTGGAGCTGGATGTCCCCTCGATCGGCGCCGACTGGTACGTGGGAAATCTTCACAAGTGGGCCTATGCGCCGCGCAGCTGCGCATTCCTGTGGGCGGCTCCGGACCGACAGGTGAATCTTCACCCCACCGTGATCTCGTGGGGTCTGGGGAAGGGGTTCGCGGCCGAGTTCGACTGGGTGGGAACGAGGGATCCTTCCGCGTACCTCGCCGCGCCCGCCGCGATCGCCTTCATGGAGGAGCTGGGAATCGAGGCTGCGCGCACCTACAACCACGCACTGGCATGGGAAGGTGCGCGTCTCCTGTGCGCGCGATGGAACACCGCCCTGGAGCTCGACGAGGCGATGGTCGGGACCATGGCCACCGTGTCGCTTCCCGCGCGTACGGGTTCCACGAAGGAGGACGCCGCCAGGCTGCGGGACGCGCTGCTCGAAGAGGATCGGATCGAAGTGCAGCTCCACGCATGGCGCGAGCGGCTCTGGGTCCGTATTTCTATGCAGATTTACAACGAATTAGGCGATGTGGAACGTCTCGCCGCCGCTGTGGGCGCCAGAACAGGTCCCGAGACCTGACCGACTATTTTCTGGCCCGCGGGTGATTTGAATTGAGTTTCGGCCGGAATCAGCCGATATTGCGAGTAGAAGCTCCTAATTTCTCTTCGAGGGTCCCCCTTGCTCGCCATCGCCATTCCCGTCGCCTGCCTTCTCTCGGTCATCCAGTCCAGCTTTTTCGAATGGGTATTTCATCGCTATTGGCTGCATCGCCCGTGGCTGCCCAAGGACTGCTTTACCACCCATACGCTGATCCATCACCAGCTCTGCAAGTTCGAGGACACGTTTCACGTCGTCGAGGAAGAGCAGGAGGAAGCGCTTCACTTCCAGTGGTGGGGAGGACCGATTCTCATCGCCATCAACCTCGTCCCGTGGGCGCTCTT
>DASXQO010000085.1:0-12465 GCA_036507115.1 Candidatus Eiseniibacteriota bacterium
AGCTCGCGGAACGGAATGAGCCGCACCGCCTCGTCCGACCCGGAGGCGCGCATGTTCGTGAGCTTCTTCTCCCGGGTCACGTTCACGTCCATGTCGGCCTCGCGCGCGTTCTCGCCGACGACCATCCCTTCGTAGACCGACGTGCCCGGCCGGATGAAGAGCTCCCCGCGTTCCTGAAGGTTGTAGAGCGCATACGGCGTCGCCGGGCCCACGCGATCGGACACCAGGGCACCCGTCAGGCGGTTGGTGATGGCGCCCTGCCACTCCCCCCAGCGCAGGAAGATCGTGTTCAGAAGACCGGTGCCCTTCGTGTCGGTGAGGAACTCCGAGCGGAACCCGATCAGCCCGCGCGTCGGCACCTCGAATTCCATCCGTACGCGGTGCTGCCCGCCTCCGCGTCCGTGGTTCACCATCTTGGTCATCTGCCCTTTGCGGCGGCCGAGCGCCTCGGTGATCACGCCGATGAACATCTCCGGGGCGTCGATCACCACCAGCTCGATCGGCTCCAGGCGCCTGCCGTCCACTTCGCGGGTGATCACCTCAGGCTTCGAAACCTGCATCTCGAATCCTTCGCGGCGCATCATCTCGATCAGGATCGCGAGCTGCAGCTCGCCGCGTCCGGAGACCTTGCACCCGTCGACGCCCTCCGCGTCCTCGACGCGGATCGAGACGTTCCCGAGCGTCTCCTTGAAGAGCCGCTCCCGGACCTGACGCGAGGTGACGTACCGGCCCTCCCGTCCCGCGAAGGGAGAGTTGTTCACCGTGAAGATCATCGAGATGGTCGGCTCATCGACCGTGATCGGCGGGAGGCGCACCGGCTCTTCGAGCGAGGAGACGGTCTCCCCGATGTAGATGCCCTCGATGCCCGCGAGCGCGACGATCTCGCCGACGCCGGCCTCCTGGACCGAAACGCGCTTCAATCCCTCGAAGGTGTAGAGCTGCGTGATCCTCGTCTTGGTCTCGCCCATGTCCAGCTTGCAGACCGAGACCTGGTCTCCGACCGCGATCTTCCCCGAGAAGACCCGGCCGATCGCGATCCGTCCCACGTAGTCGTCATAGTCCAGGTTGGCCACGAGGAGCTGGAGCTTGTCGTTCATCCGCGCCCGCGGCGGAGGGATGGTGCGCACGATCTCGTCGAAGAGGGGTCTCAGATCTGTTCCGCAGTCCGTGAGCGCACGCTTGGCGATGCCGTCGCGGCTCACCGCGTAAAGAATCGGGAACTCGATCTGCCGCTCGTTCGCGTCCAGGTCGATGAACAGGTCGTAGATCTCGTTCACGACCTCCTGGGGGCGGGCGTCCTGGCGGTCGATCTTGTTCACGACGACGATCGCGGGGAGCGCCTGCTCGAGCGCCTTCCGGAGCACGAACCGGGTCTGGGGAAGCGGTCCCTCCGAAGCGTCGACGAGGAGCATCACGCCGTCCACCATCTTGAGCACCCGCTCCACCTCCCCCCCGAAATCGGAGTGGCCCGGCGTGTCCACGATGTTGATCTTGACCCCCGCGTAGCGAACCGAGGTGTTCTTGGCCATGATCGTGATCCCGCGCTCACGCTCGAGATCCATGCTGTCCATGACACGCTCGATGATCCGCTCGTTGTCGCGGTAGGTGCCGCTCTGCTTCAGCATCGCGTCGACGAGCGTGGTCTTGCCGTGGTCCACGTGCGCGATGATCGCGATGTTGCGGATGCTCTCTACCGCTTGCACGACCTGCTACCTCCTGATTCCGGGCCGATAAAAGGGGATGGAATCGCGCGGGAACAGCCCTGGGGAAGCACGTACTCTATCACGGCGGCGCGCATCGATCAAGGAGCGCAGCGGGCACGCCGATCAAGGAGCGCTACGGGTGCGCCTCGGGGAGGATCGCGAAACGGCCCGACAGGAGCGCCCTCTTGCTCAGCGAAACTTCAGCTTGGATGCATCGAATGTGGGCTTGGGGAACTTCATCTTCATGGCCGCGAGCGTCTCGCACATGATCCGCGACACCGCGAGATTCCGGAACCACTTCCTGTCGGCCGGGATGATGTACCACGGAGCCCATTCCGTGCTGCACCGGTTGATCGCGTCTTCATAGGCGAGCTGGTACTCGTCCCAGTGCTTGCGCTCCTCGAAGTCGGACGGCGTCAGCTTCCAGCATTTCGTGGGGTCCTCGATGCGCGCCTGGATGCGCTTCTTCTGTTCCGCCTTGCTGATGTGCAGGAAGAATTTGAGGATGGCCACGTCGTTCTCGACCAGGTGCCGCTCGAAGGCGTTGATCTCGTCGTACCGCTTTTCCCATACGGAGCGCGGCACGAGCTTGTGGACACGGACGACGATGACGTCCTCGTAATGGGAACGGTTGAAGATGCCGAATTCGCCCCTGGGCGGCACGGCCTGGTGGACCCGCCAGAGAAAATCGTGGTCCAGCTCCTCTTCCGTGGGCACCTTGAAGGACTTGACGCGGCACCCGGCGGGATTGAGTCCCGACATGACGTGCCGGATGGTGCCGTCCTTTCCGCCGGTGTCCATCGCCTGGAGCACAATGAGCAGGGCGCGCTTGTTCTCGGCGTAGAGACGATACTGGAGGTCGGCGAGCTTCGAGGTGCTCTCGTCGAGAGCCCCGTCGGTGTCCGGTTTCTGCTTGTACCCCGGCGTGGCGTCGGTGTCGTAGTCCGAGAGGGCGATCTTGCGCCCGGGCTCTACCAGCAATCTTTCGATCAGACCCATGTCCATGAGTATGCGCGGTCGCCCGCGACCGGTACAATAGGCTCCATGCCTGGAAGATCCTCCAGAACCCGGGGCTCCAAGGTCCGGTTCGATGCGGACGAGGCGCTCTCGCACCTCCGCGAGCGGGACCCGAAGCTGTCTCTGCTCATCGACCGGATCGGAGAATTTCGCCTCAAGCTGGATCCGCGGGCCACGCCCTTCGAGGCGCTCTGCGAGAGCATCATCTACCAGCAGATCACCGGCCGCGCGGCCGCCACGATCGCGGGCCGTTTCTGCGAGCGCGTCGGCGAGGGGCGGTTTCCCGCGCCCGATCGCCTGCTCGCGGCACCCGACACCCTGCTCCGCGAGGCGGGGCTCTCGAGGGGAAAGTGCGCGGCCCTGCGCGATCTCGCGGCGAAGTCGCTCGACGGGACCGTTCCCGTGATGGCGCGGCTCCGCGCGATGGAGGACGAGGAAGTCATCGAGCGGCTCACGGTGGTGCGTGGCATCGGGCGCTGGACGGCCGAGATGTTTCTCATCTTCAGATTGGGCAGGCCCGACGTGCTGCCGGTTCACGACTACGGCGTGCGCAAGGGGTTCCAGCGCGCGTTCCGGACGCGCGGGATCCCCGAGCCCGAATCGGTGGCGCGGCGCGGCGAGCGCTGGCGGCCCTTCCGCACGGTGGCGAGCTGGTATCTCTGGCGAGCGCTCGAATGAGCCAACGTCCGAAACGTCCGATCCGCGACCTCATCGCGGATTTCCTTTCCAAAGGCCCCTACGCTGTGGTCGGAGCCTCCAGCGATCGCGCCAAGTTCGGCAACAAGGTGCTCCGTGCGTACAAGGCCAAGGGCTTCGCCGTCTATCCCGTCAATCCCCGCGAGGCCGAGATCGAGGGGCTCCGGGCGTACCCGGATCTCAAGTCCCTTCCCGAAACGCCGCGCGGAGTGTCGATCATCACCCCTCCTGCCGTCACCGAGCGGATCGTGGCGGAGGCCGCCGACGCGGGAGCCGGGTTCGTATGGATGCAGCCCGGCGCCGAGAGCCCGGAGGCGATCCGCGTCGCCCGCGAGCGCGGTCTCGACGTCATCGCCGACGGGAGCTGCTTTCTGGTGGAGACCCGGTTCAGGGGTTAGGAGCGGCCTTCGCGCCGCCGGACGATCGCGTGCGTGATGAGGGCGACGACGAAGAAAAGCAGGAGCGCCCACGCGACACCCTGCAAGGTCTGGATCACAGTCCTGTAAACCTCGAGACCCATCGAGGTCGCGTCGAGCGCGAGCACCCGCCGCGCGGCTGCCGGAATACCGGGATCCGGCTGGACGTATTGCTCCAGCTTCCAGATCTGCACCCCCGACGAAACGCCCACGACGAAGATCGCGAACAACAAGAACCGATGCCAGCCCGCCGCGAGGTCGTCTCCGATGACTCGGTCGAGAATCTGGCGGATGGGCCGGCGGAAGAAGAGCACCACGGTCAGGGACGTGAGGAGCGCCACGCCCAGGGTCAGAAGAAGAAGTGCGAAGAACATGCCGGTTCCCTCCTAGGCGAAGAGCGGCGGGCGCTCCCGATGGAACCCGGTCCGCGACTGATAGAGCCGACCCAGCTCGAGGAGCAAAGGCTCCTCGAACGCCGACCCCATGATCTGGAATCCGACCGGCATGCGCTCCCTGCCGAATCCGCACGGGAGCGCGATCGAGGGATACCCACAAGAATTCCCTACCGCACCGACCGGATCGGTATAGGGCAGCGCCTTGTTCAGATCGCCCTGGATCGAGGGAGCGACCGACATGAAGTTGGGGGTCACGATCACGTCGTATCGCGAGAAGAAATCCGCCATCTTCTCCTGTAAGACGGTCCGCATCCGCCACGACTTGACCAGATCGGCGCCTTCCAGCGCGCGCGTGATCTCCCGCTGGTAGGGGGCGTACGAATCTCGAAGTTCCCAGACGCCGCCGTTCTTGTAGAAATTCTCGAACGTGGAGAGCGCTTCGGCGTTGATGATGAGGCTCGCCATTTCGGAGGCCGGGAATTCCGGGAGTGCCGCCTCCTCGAGTTTGAGCCCCGCGGACTTGAGCTCCGCGGCCGCGCGGTCGAAGGCGGACTTTACTTCGGGCTCGGCTCCCTTGGTCTTCGCGAAGTCGAGCGGAATGAGGGCGCCCCTCAGGCGGCCGATGTCGACGCGCGCCCGGTCGGGCCGGACGGGCTCTTCGGCGGCGCTCGGGTCGTCCGGATCGGGCCCCGCGATCGCTTGGAGCACGAGCCGGCAATCCTCGGCGGAGCGCGCCATCGGGCCGATCTTGTCGAAGGTGTACGCGCCGACCATCCCCCCGGCGCGGCTCACGCGTCCGTACGTCGGGCGGAGCCCCGTCACGCCGCAGAAGGCGGAAGGGCAGAGGATCGATCCCCACGTCTCGGTCCCGATCGCGAAGCCCACGAGCGCCGAGGCGACCGCGGCCCCCGACCCGGACGAGGACCCGCCGGTCCAACGCTCGGGGTCCCAGGGATTCCTTCCCGGTCCCTGGAGCGACGCGTCCGCGAACCGATAGCCCAGGCACCCCGCGAACTCGACCATCGCGAGCTTCCCGAGCAGGACGGCTCCCGCCTCGCGGAGCTTGCGGATGACGGTCGCGTCCGTGTCGAAC
Organism: Candidatus Eiseniibacteriota bacterium; assembly: GCA_036507115.1. Classification (GTDB taxonomy): domain Bacteria; phylum Eisenbacteria; class RBG-16-71-46; order SZUA-252; family SZUA-252; genus WS-7. The sequence continues at coordinate 5,321 of DASXQO010000085.1, forward strand.
GTCTGGTTCCGTGTCGGGTGGGCGCCCCAGGTCGTCCGGATCCCCGCCGTCGCGAGGAGGTCTTTCGCGCCGTACGGAATCCCATGGAGCGGTCCGCGATAGTGCCCCTTCTCGATCTCGCACTCCGCGGCGCGCGCCTGCCCTCGGGCGAGGTCCGGGGTCACGGTCGCGAACGCGTTCAGCTTCGGCGCGTGTCGGTGAATCCGATCGAGATAGGATTCCGTCAGCTCGACCGGGCTGAGCCTTCGCGAGCGGATGCGCGCGCCCAGCTCCGAAACGGAGAGGTAGAGGACCTCCTCGCCGAGCATCGTCAGCGCCTGCGCCGCGCGCGGAGCGGCCTGAAGACGAAGGCCATCGGGCTTCCCGGCGGAAGTGGGTAGGTCCGGATAGTCTTGAGCTGCTCCGCGAGCGACTTCTCCTGGCTCGCAATCTCGCGCCGGATGGCGGGCGAAGGCTCGCGGCGGCGCGCGGCAGTCTTGGTGCTGCCTGAAATGGCCGTGGCCGCGCGCGACAGGGGAGCCGCGATCAGGGCGGCGCCGCTCAACGCCACCAAGGTAACGAAGCGGCGGCGCCTCATCCTGCCCGGAGGGTTCGGCATGGTGTGCCTCCTGGTGAATTCCTTCGCCGGCCGGCCCGTCCGGCCCGCGCTAGGCTCCCGGAAAACGTGTGTCGAGCGAGGCGACGCAGTGGATCAGGGACCGATGCGCGCCCGCGTGCTTGAGCAGGGCGATCGTGTTCCCCTCGACCCGCATTTTCCCTGTGAGGATCGCGGTCGCCGCGAGCGTCTTGCCGGTCAGGATCTCGCGCCAGAGCGGAAACGGCGCGCGCAGGGAGAAGCCCGCGTCGGGGTGCGAGGGGCCGGAAACGAATTCCGCGCCGAGGCAGCGTCCCCCCTCGAGCCGCAACAACAGACACAGGCCCCGCTCGAGCGGACCGCCCGCATCGAAGGCGAAGAGGATGTTGCCGTTGAACCCGACCCCCCACGCGGCCGCGGCATTTCGATATTCGCTGGAAGCGTTGACCGCCTCTTCGAGCGCCCGAGCCCATGGTGGGGTGCCGAACTCGAGCGGCATCAGTCGCCGGCCGGGACCCCGGCGGGGCTCTGCTTGGCCTTGTCGGCGCGCCGCGCGGACGGAAAGGGGACGAATCCGGGGTTCAGGATCGAATCCGGGTCGTACTTCCGCTTGAGCGCGCAGAACGGCTCCCACTGCTCGCCGAAGTGCTCGCGCCAGCGCTCCTCGCTCCATTCGATGTATCCGGACAGGTAGCGCTTTCCCCCCATGACCTCGGTGAGGCGTCCCAGGTTGTCGAGCATAGGACGCGCCTGCTCCCAGAAACGGGGCGGGATCGCCGGGAGCACGCCGAATCCCACGAGATCCTCTCCCGGCGGGCGCATGAAGAAGCGCGACTGCGAGGATTTCCCTTTCGCGGCCCAGAGAAGCACGTGGCCGCCGACCAGGATCGAAGGAGGGAGATCGGGAAGCACGGATTCGATGCAATCCGCGGCCCGTTCCCACGGCAGTACGGTCTCGACCCAGGCGTGGACGTGGTTCCAGGTCCCTCCCCGCTTCCATAGATCGAATACGGGAGCCATCCGCTCGAGAAAATCGATCGTCGGGATATCGTCGGTGTAGAGGTTCTCGGAGGGCTTGAGCCCCCGGAGCATCTCGGCGTCGTTCGGAGGATGCGCGGGGTCGAATTCGACGGTCAGATGAAACGGGTAGAACCAGCGCGCGAAGACCTGCCGCCGTCCCGCCACCGGCTTCGTCCCCTGAGGACAGGGCGAGGCCCAGCTCTCGATGTGATCCCACCGGCCCTGATCCATCGCGAGCCTGGCGTCGTCGAGAAAGCGGGTGAAATCGTGGTAGAGCAGGTAGTAGGTGCGGGTCATCGGCTTCGCCTTCCTCAGCTCGAGCCGCGCGCGCGTGATGATCCCCGTCTGACCCAATCCCGCGAGCGTGCCCCAGAAGAGGTCCGCGTTCCGCTTGCGGTCGCACGTCACCTTCTCCCCCGTCCCGGTCACCACGTCCAGCTCCCGGACGTTGTCCCCCTGCGTGCCGTACTTGAACGACGAGAGTCCGATCCCCGCGATCGCGAGCGTGCCGCCCACGGTCACGCTCAGATTGTTCGTGAGCACTGGGGGCACGAGCTGCTCGGGCGCCAGGTGGCGCACGAGATCGCGCCAGAGAACTCCCCCCTCCACGTCCACGGTCGCCGACGAAGTGTCCGTGGGCTGGATACGCCGCATCGAGGACATCGCGAGGAGAATTCCGCCTTCGCTGATGGCCAGCCGGCTCTGGCTGTGCGCGGATCCGCGGGTCGAAACGGTGAGCCCGTGCTCGCGCGCGAACCCCACCGTCGCCGCGACGTCGCGGGCGGATGCCGGCGCGACCACGAAGCGCGGAGTCCAGTGGAAGAGGTTCCCGAAATTGGTCAGCAGGCCGGGATGATATTGATCCGGAGTCGATACGACGCCTTCGATCCGGTTCTGGAGCAGTTGGTACAGTCGGTCCACGAGGCGAAGGGCCTCCGAGCTTTGCGAACGGCCAGGAAGCCGCTATCTTACTGGATCGGAATCGAAAACACACGCGGGCGCGGCGCGCGGCGGTGGGTCATTACCCGGCGCGCGGCGGCCGCGCAGGGCGCCAAGCTCCGGGAGGTGGATGCGATGCGACGGCTCACGGTGTTCTGGGGTTCACTCCTCTGGCTCCTCGCGGCGACCGGCATCTCCGGCGCGGCCGTTCCCCTGTACAGCGGCCTCGGAACGCTGCGTCACGCCGTGACGACCCGCTCCCCTTCGGCGCAGCGGTACTTCGATCAGGGTCTCAAGCTCTGCTACGCGTTCAACCACGACGAAGCGATCCGCGCGTTTCGCGAAGCGGCGCGTCTCGATCCTGCCTGCGCGATGGCGCACTGGGGGATCTCCTACGCCCTCGGGCCGAACATCAACCATCCGATCGATCCCGAGCGCGAGCGGGAGGCGTTCGCGGAGGTCCAGAAGGCGCGGGCCCTCGGGTCCAAGGCGACCCCCCGCGAGCGCGCCTGGATCGATGCGCTCGCGAAGCGCTACTCCGACGACCCCAAGGCCGATCTCAAGGCGCTCGACGTCGCGTTCGCGGACGCGATGCGCGCGCTCTCCGTCAAGTACCCCGACGATCTGGACGCAGCGACCATCTACGCCGAGGCGCTCCTCGACGTGAGGCCGTGGGACTGGTGGACGCTCGACGGCAAACCGCAGCCGGGAACGCAGGACGCGATCGCCGCGTTGACCCGGGTGCTCCGCAAGAACCCGTCCCACACCGGGGCGAATCACTACCTCATCCACGCGGTCGAGCAATCGCCCGCGCCGGGACGCGCGCTCCTGGCCGCAAACCGGCTGGCGAAGCTCGCTCCCAATGCCGGACACCTGGTCCACATGCCTTCCCACATCTACATGCGGCTGGGCCGTTATCACGACGCGACCGAGCTGAACCGCAGGGCGATCGCCGTGGACCGCGCCTACATCGAGGCGGAGAAGCCGCAGGGCATCTATCCGATGATGTACTACGTCCACAACATGCACATGGCCTGGGCGGCGATGAGCTTCGAGGGACGGAGCAAGGAAGGGATCCGGATGGCGCGGACCGCCGCCGACCACGTCCCGGTCGACATGGTCCGGAAGATGCCGCCGATGGAGTTCTGGCTCCCGGTTCCCTACTTCGCGCTGGCGCGGTTCGGGAAGTGGGACGAGATCCTGCGCGAGCCCGCGCCGCCTCCCGACCTGCGCTACACGACCGGCATGTGGCGCTACGCGCGCGGCGTGGCCCTCGCGGCGACCGGGAAGGCGGACGAGGCGGCCGCCGAGCGCGACAGCGTCGCCGCGATCGCAGCGGCAACTCCTCGCGACGCGATGGCGGGGCTCAACTCCTCGGCCGCCCTCCTGAAGCTGGCGTCCGACGTCCTGAACGGGGAATGCGCGATGAGGGCCGGTCGCTTCGAGGAGGCGGCACAGAGTTTCCGGGCCGCCGTGGCTCAGGAAGACTCGCTGCGCTATGACGAGCCGCCCCCCTGGTACTACCCGGTGCGCCAGTCGCTCGGCCTGGCGCTGCTCAAGGCGCGGAAGCCCGAGGAGGCCGAGGCGGTCTACCGGGAAGATCTCAAGCGCTACCCCGCGAATGGCTGGTCCCTCTACGGGCTCACCGAGGCGCTGAACGCGCGCGGGCGCGTGACCGAGGCGGTCGCGGCCAAGAAGCGCTTCAGGCGCGCGTGGGTGCGGGCCGACTTCAAGCTCGCGGCTTCGGCGCTCTAGGGGCGGCGCCCTCGCGGCCGGGCGGCGCCTCCGCGGCGGCCCTCAGCGCCCAAGGTAGAGATCGCGCCCCACCTTGATCACGAGTACCAGCACGACCAGAAGCACAACCCCCCGAATAAGAGGGTCCCCGCGGCGCACGGCGATGTGGGCGCCGAGGAATCCGCCGAGGAGCTGCCCTCCCGCCATGGGCAGCGCAATCGTCCACACGATGACTCCCCGGTCCGCGAAGATCGCGGCTGCGGCGACATTCGAGGCGAAATTCGCGACCTTGGCGTCCGCGCTGGCCCGAGCCATGGAGAGCCCCAGAAGACCCACGAATCCGGCGATGTAAAACGTCCCCGCACCCGGGCCGAAGAAACCGTCGTAGAGCCCGACGGCGAGCGCGACGAGGCCGGCGAGGAGCCACGCGCCGCGTTTCGGGGCTCTTGGGTCTCCCTCGGGCCGAGGACGCGAGACCGTCACGAGGACGGCGGCCACGACGAGCAGAAGGAGCACGAGCGGCCGGAGCACCTCCGGGCGGAGCACGAGGACGAATGCGGCGCCCGCCAACGCCCCCAGAAACGCCAGGGGGAACGTGACGCGCGCGGCGTCCCGGTCGACCAGGCCCGCCCGCGCGTAGCGGATTGTGGCCGCGAGCGATCCGAAGAGCGACTGCCCTTTGTTGGTCCCGAGCGCCAAGTGCGGAGGAAGCCCCGCCGCGAGGAGCGCGGGGACCGAGATCAATCCGCCCCCTCCGCCGATCGCGTCCATTGCTCCCGCGAAGAAGGCTACGAAGACCAGGCCAAGGATCTCGGGGAGAGATACCGGATTCATGGGTTCATGAGCGGGACTTGACCGAAGTCACTTTGTGAGGAGAATCCTATGGCGTTCATGCCCCAGTCCGCTCCGATCGTCGTCCTCCTCTTTCTGGCCACCGTTCTCACCGTGATGCTCGCCGCAGCGGTCTTCGTGTACGGCCTGGTCCGGCGCCAGCCGAGGGTACGCCGCTGGGCTGCTGCGGCCGCCGTTGCGATCCCGGCCGGATACCTGGCACTCCTCCTCGGCACGTCCCTCACCAGCCAGGACCGCGTGCTGGGCCCCGGAGGGAAGAAGTATTTCTGCGAGATCGACTGCCACCTCGCGTATCCGGTGGAGCGGGTGGCGAAGGCGAAGACGCTCGGGATACCCCCCCATCGGGCCAGCGCGAACGGGATCTTCTATCTGGTCTCGCTACCCGAACCCGCGCCGAGCATACATCGTGGACTCCTCCGGCCGCCGTCTCGATCCCTCTTCCTCGGGCCAGCGCGCCATCGAGGAGATGGGCTGGAAGTCCACCCCGCTTTCGCATCCCCTCATCCCCGGCGAGTCCTACATCACCGAGCTGGTGTTCGACCTGCCGACCGACGCCCGCGGGCCGCGTCTCTATGTCGGCGATACCGACCCGATCTCCTTGATCCTGATCGGGCACGAGGAAAGCCCGAACCCTGCATCTCCGCCTGAAATCCCTTGACACCCCCTGCCCGGCTTCCGATATTAAGCATGCTGAACTTTATTCAGCATGCTGCGCAAATGTCCCCGGAGGCATCCCATGGAGATTTGGAAGCGTTTCAACGACAAGGAGTTGACGCACTCCATGGCGCACTATCTCCAGGCCGTCGCCGGTCTCAAGGAAGAGAAGGGGCACGCCCGGGTCGGCGACATCGCCGATCGGCTGGGGGTATCGAAGAGCGGCGTCACCTCGATGCTGCGCTCCCTCTCTTCGCGCGGGCTCGTCACCCACGAGCCCTATGGATGCGTCGAGCTCACCGAGGACGGGCGGCGTCTTGCCCGCCGGACGGAGAGCAACCGCCAGGTGCTCACGATGTTCTTCACCAGCATCCTCCGCGTCCCCGAAGAGATCGCCTACGAGGACGCGTGCATGATCGAGCATCTCGTGGGCCCCGAGTCGATGATCCAGTTCCTCCGGCTGACCGCGTTCATCGGATCCGACGATCCCACGGCGGAGCGTTTCCGGACGGCCTTCCGGCACTATCAGCATCGCTGCGCCAGCAAGGCGGCCGCCAAGGAGTGCCCCGTGTGCAAGGAGGGGCGCTGTCTCGCGGACACCTTCCCGGAATTGGCCGGGAAGTTCGAGGAAGGGGTCCCCGAGTGACCCCGCGCAGCCGCTCTCCTCTGAGGACCCGCAAGCTCGGCGACCTCGAGCCCGGCACGCGCGCCATCGTCCGCCGCGTCTCGGGAGCGCCGGACCTTCTCCACCGCTTGATGGAGCTCGGGTTCGTCCCGGGCACCAAGGTCACGCTCGTGCGCCGCGCCCCGATGGGCGATCCGATCGAGTTGAGGCTTCGCGGCACGCACTTTTCGATCCGAACCTCGGAGGCGGACCGTATCGATGTCGATCCCTACTGACCTCGCCTTAGCACGCCCTCTTGCGGCCGGCCGCGCGGAGCGACACCGCGAGTCATCGCGCCGGACCCGACGCAAGCTCGTCGCGATCGCCGGCGGCCCGAACTGCGGGAAGTCCACTCTCTTCAACAAGCTGACCGGATTGAGGCAGAAAGTCGCCAACTATCCGGGCGTGACTGTGGAGAAGAAGGCGGGCTTTTGCGCGCTTCCGTCGGGCGGAACCGTGGAGCTGCTCGATCTCCCGGGTACGTACAGCCTGCGCCCCGGCTCGCCGGACGAGGTGGTCGTCCGGGATGTGCTCCTGGGCGTTCAAGCCGACACGCCGCTCCCCGATCTCACGCTGCTCGTCCTCGATTCCACCTGCCTGGAACGGCAGCTCTATCTCTGCATGCAGCTCATCGAGATCGGCAGACCGGTCGTGGTGGCGCTGAACATGATGGACACCGCGAAGGACGAAGGGCTCGACGTGGATGCG
>DASXQO010000086.1:0-5105 GCA_036507115.1 Candidatus Eiseniibacteriota bacterium
TGCGCCCGTAGCTCAGCTGGATAGAGCGTCTGCCTCCGGAGCAGAAGGCCAGGGGTTCGAATCCCTTCGGGCGCACCATTTTCACACGCACCAGCACCGGCCGCGCCGGCGCCGATCGCAAACCATGCCGCAGACACCCACACCCTTCCGCTGGACCGAACGGAGGGTCGCTCGTTTCTCGACCCTCATCGTAGCGGGCGCCGTCGCGCTCCTCGACATCGTGCTCTTTTTCGTCTATTTGCGGAGCGTCGCGCCGATGCTCCAAGACTTGCCGATCTACCGGTACATGATCCCGGCCGGGATTTTGGCGGTCTTTCTCTTCGCCTTGAGACGCTTCCTCACGCAACTCCGCTTGTTCCGCGAAGATCAATAGCCTCTACCCGGGGCGGCATGGAGGTTGCAGCAGTCCCTCGTGCCATGAATCGCCCTCGTGAAATCGTGCGTCCTGCAACGAACGACCTGACGGAAAACGAACTGTTCTTTGCCACCCTCCAGGAAATTACCACCCTGATCAACGGCGGCAGAGCGCAGGAGACGATCTTCGAGTCGGTGCTGGATTGCGCGCTCCAGATGCTTCACGCGCAGGCAGTCTTTCTCGTGACGGTGGAAAGCCGGAAGATCAGGAAGTACGCCCGCCGGATGTCGCACGACGGCCAGCTCCACAACCTCGAGCGATACGACATCGAGAGCCAGAGCGGCATCTCGCGCTGGGTCATGCTCGAAGGGCAGCCGCTTCACGTGCCCGACGTCGAGGCGGACCCCCGCTTCCGCGCCGAGACCGATTCGCTTCCGGGCCTGAGCACCACCGCGGTCCTTGCCGCGCCGCTCAAGGTGAGGGACTCAACGCTCGGCGTTCTCGTGGCCGTGAATCGGTTCGATGGCTCGGTTTTCGATGTGCGCCACCTCCGCGTTCTATCGCTTCTCGCCAACCACACCGCGATCGCGATCGAGAACGGAAAGCTCTTCCGCCGGGCGGAGCAGCTCGCCGTGACGGACGATCTCACTCAGGTCTACAACTACCGGTTCCTCAAGATGGCGCTCCGGCGCGAAGTGAAGCGCGCCGCGCGGTTCGGGCAGAACTTCTCGCTCATGATGCTCGACGTGGACAACCTGAAATCCTACAACGACCGCCACGGACACCTGCGGGGAAGCGAGGTCCTGAAACTCGTGGCGCAGGTGCTCGTGCGCGAAGCGCGCGCGATCGACCTCGTCGCCAAATACGGCGGGGACGAATTCGTGATCATCCTGCCGCAGACCGCGCGCGAGGGAGCCTGCGTGCTCGCGGAGCGCGTGAAGCAAGCGGTCGAAACGCGGGCGTTCCCGCTCGTGGACGCGGGCGCGATCACCGTCAGCGTCGGAGTCGCGACATTTCCAGAGTCGGGATCGACCGCGGGAGAGCTCCTCGAAGCCGCCGACATCGCGCTCTACGCCGCGAAGCAATCCGGCAAGAACCGGGTCTCCACCGCCTAGAGGGGTCCCAAGGGGAAATAAGGAGAGATAGGGAATGGCGCTCGTAGGCAGTCTGCGCGATCTCAGTCTACCGGAACTGCTCGCCATCATTTCGAACGGAGAAAAGAGCGGGATCATCACCATCCGCTCCGACGCCGCCACCGCGCAGATCCACGTCCACGGGGGGCGGATCGTCCTGGCTTCCGACACACTTCGCGACGAGCGGTTCGGGGAGGTCATGATGAAGCTGGGGAAGATCTCCCAGGACACCCTGACCACGGCGCTCGAAGCGCAGGAAACAGCCGGAGGATCGCGGCGGCTCGGATCGATCCTCGTCGAGATGGGCGCGATCACGAGCGCCGACCAGAACGGCGCGGTCCTCTATCAGACGTGTGAGGCCCTCTATGACCTCTGCACGTGGCAGGTCGGCTACTTCCAGTTCGACGCCCAGGAGACGCCGGAACCGACCGGCATCTCGATCCAGGTCGAAACGCTCCTCGAGGAGGTCGAGCGCAGGGCCCAGGCCGGCGAGCGCACGCGAATGGAATCGATCCGTCCGATTTCGGAATCCCCCCTTCGCAGTCGCCGTGAGATCACCCCCGACAAGATGGAGCTCTTGCGTCTGACGCGGAGCTTCCGCCTCCACACCGACGAGTTCAAGCCGCTCAAGGACGAGGACGCGGCCGCGGTGGACAAGGCGCTCCCGCAGGGGGACGACCCGGTACTCGACGTCGGAGAACTCGAGGCCCGCTCGGGGGAAGGCGAATCGCTTTGACATCCACGTATCCCAGCGGATAAGGTCCCGTCGTGCTGGCGCGGCTCCACGATCCGATCCTGGCCCTCGTCTCCATCGGGCTGGTCGCGCTCCTCCTCCGATTCGTCCGCTGGGTGCAGCTCCGGCGGCCGCTTCCGCGCTTCATGTTCCGGAAGCTCCTCCACGCGGTCATCGGCGCGGTGACGCTCTCCATGACCGCCCTGTTCCACTCGCGCGGATGGGCCATGCTGCCCCCCGCGCTCTTCGCGGCGCTCAATGCCTCGCCGAAGCTCCGCGCCTACGTGCCCGGTCTGGCCGAGGACGCGACCGAGGCGCGGGGGCTATGGACGTTCCCGCTCGGAGTGTGCCTGGTTTATCTCTTCTTCTGGGACGCCGACAGGAACGGCGCCGTGCTCGCGGGAATTGCCGCGCTCTCGTTCGGGGATCCGGCCGCGGCGCTCGTGGGGACACGCTGGGGTCAGAGGCGCTACACTCGTTGGGCGCATGGACGCACGGTGGAGGGCTCTCTCGCATTCTTCCTGGTCGCCGCGGTCGCGGTCGCGGTGGTTGCGGCGGCGTGTCCCGGAGGGCCCCCTGCCATCCGCGCCGGGGTGGGCTGCGGCATCGCCGGCGCGATCGCTGAAGCGCTCTCTCCGGCAGGGGTGGACAACGTGACCGTCCCGATCGTGGTCGCCGCGGCATACCAGCTCCTCGCGTGAAGAGGAACGCGTGACGCTTCACCCGAGCGCGGGGTGGGGAGCGCTCCTTGCGCTCGCCGGAGCGACCGTGGTCCTCCTCACGCGGCAGGGCACTCCAGCCGGAGCGCTCGTGGGCTTCGGGGTGGCGCTCCTCGCCGCGGCCGGTCTGGGCGTCGCGGCGTTGGTGCCGCTCGCGATCTTCGTTCTGGGCTCGGGCCTTCTGACGTGGATCGGCAGGGGCAGGAAAACTCGCCTCGGAATGGCAGAGGCTGACCGGGGCCGCCGGGGCGTGTCGCACGTGGGGGCCAAGCTCTCGCTCCCCGCCCTCGCCTCGGCGCTCACGTTATTCCGTGACGCGCCGGTGGAGGCCCTGACGCTCGTTTACGTCGCCACCCTCGCCGGCGCCTTCGCGGACACCGCGGCCACGGAACTAGGCCCGGTTCTGGGGGGCCGCGCCATCGGCCTCCGCGGGGCACGCGTCGTAGCGCTCCCGCACGGCTCTCCTGGGGGCATGAGCGCCGGAGGGATCCTCGCCGCGGCAGCGGCGGCGTGGACCGTGGCCCTCGGAGCGTCGAGCGTCGGGCTCCTCGATGTTTCGGCGGCGGCCTGGGCGGCGGCCGCCGCGGGTTTTCTCGCGAGCCTGCTCGAGAGTCTCTCCGCCGCCACAGCCCTGGGCGCGCGCGCTGGCCATTTCGGACGGAACGTCTTTGTCTCGCTCGCGTCGGCGGGTCTCGCCCTCTCGGCGCGCGCCTTCGGCTGGGCCGGATCGTGAGCGAAATCCTCTGCGTGGTCGGGGCGCGCCCCAACTTCATGAAGATGGCTCCGATCCTGATAGCGCTCGGGGACCATCCGCACGTCAGACCCTTCCTCGTGCACACGGGGCAGCACTACGACGAAGACATGTCCCGGATCTTCTTCGATGAGCTCGGCCTCCCCCAGCCGGACCGGGACCTCGAGGTGGGCTCCGACACACACGCACGCCAGACCGCCCGGATCATGACCGCCTTCGAGCCGCTCCTGGAGGAACGCGCGCCGAAACTCGTCGTCGTGGTAGGGGACGTGAACTCGACCCTTGCGTGCAGCCTCGTCGCCGTGAAGCTCGGTGTACCTGTCGCCCACGTCGAAGCGGGTCTCCGGAGCCGCGACCGCACGATGCCTGAGGAAATCAATCGGCTCCTAACCGATGCGGTCTCGGATCTCCTGTTTGCGACGTCCCCGGATGCCGTAGAGAATTTGATCTCGGAAGGAATCGACCGGGCAAAGATCCATCTGGTTGGAAACCCGATGATCGACACCCTGCGCCGGCACCTCCAGACGGCTCGCCACCGCGATACCCTCGCGCGGCTGGGACTCAGCGCAGGCAAGTACGCTCTGGTGACGCTTCATCGACCGGGCAATGTGGACGATCCGGCGAACCTGCGCCGCGTGCTCGCGGCGTTGGAGGAGATCGCGAATCGCATCACGGTGGTGTTTCCCGTACATCCGAGGACGACGGAGCGCTTGCGGGGGAATGGAATCGTGGCTTCTCGCGTACGCCTTCTGAACCCACTCGGCTATCTGGATTTCCTGGCCCTGATGGCGGGTGCTCAGCTCGTGCTCACCGATAGTGGAGGAATTCAGGAGGAGACGACGGTTCTAGGCGTCCCCTGCCTCACGCTTCGTGCGAACACCGAACGTCCGATTACGATCTCAGAGGGCACGAACCGCCTCATTGGCGCGGATCCAGGCGGGATCGTCCCCGCCATGGAGGCCATCCTGGCCGGCGACGTTCCACCCCGACGCGCCCCCGCCCTCTGGGACGGACAGGCGGGTTCTCGCATCGCTTCGGTGATCGCCGACGCCCTGCATGGCGGCTTGACAGTCCGGCGCCGCAAACGTAAACTCAATAGCCTGTGAGGAGAGCATCGAAATGAGAGGTTATGTCCGCTGGTAATCGACTCCGACACAATCTGTTTCACACAGCTGCCATCCGGCGCGTTAGGTTCCTGTTTTCGCTCGCCCTGTTCCTGAGTGCGGCGGCATGGTTTGGAGTTCCCCCGGCCCGGGCAGCGGAACCTGACGAGGGGGCCGCAATCAGTCCGGGCGACGTACTGATGGTTGAGGTTGTCGGGCGCAAGGATCTCTCCGGACGGTTCTCTGTGGGCCCAGACGGTTCGCTCCTCCTTCCCCTCGTTGGCAATATTACTGCCAAGGGAAAAACGGTG
>DASXQO010000087.1:0-1692 GCA_036507115.1 Candidatus Eiseniibacteriota bacterium
CGCCTTGTGCGCCGGGGCCGAGTCCACGCTCAACCCGAGCACCTGCGTCTCCAAGCCTTCGAACGACTGCCGCTCCTTGCTGTACCCCGGCATCTGCACCGTGCAGACCGACGTGAACACGAGCGGATGAAACACGAGGACCACATTCTTCTTTCCGCGGAACGACGAAAGCGTGACCTTATTTCCGTTCTGGTCGGGCAGCGTGAGATCGGGCGCCGTATCGCCGACCTTGAGCGTCGCGGTGCGATCCATCGCGGATGTCGCCATCGTTCGGCCTCCTCCAGCTCCGATGCTCATGAATTGTGGGTCGGGACGTCGATCGCGTTCGCGGTCTCTTCGGCGAGACGCTTCGCATCCTCGGCGAGCCGCTTCAGCGTCTCCGCGTCGTTTACGCCCTTCTGGATTTCCTTGGGGATGAAATCGAGCAGATGTTTGAGACCGAGCGACTCCTTGACGAGCGCTCGGGCGACGACCATGCGCTGCACCTGGTTCGTTCCCTCGTAGATCTGGGTGATCTTGGCGTCGCGCATGTACTTTTCGATCGGGTAGTCACGCATGTACCCGTAGCCGCCGAAGATCTGCACCGCGTCGGTCGTGACTTCCATCGCGGTGTCGGTGGCGAAGAGCTTGCACATCGCGGAGAGCTTCGAGACGTTGGGCTCGGCCCGGTCCACGGCAAGCGCGGCCACGTGGACGAGATTCCGGGCGGCCTCGACCTTGGTGGCCATGTCCGCGAGAAGGCCCTGGATCATCTGGAAGGACGAGATGGGGGCTCCGAACTGTTCACGGTAGCCCGCGTAGACCATAGCGTATTCGAGCGCGCCCTGGGCCAGCCCCACGGCCTGCGCGGCAACGCCGGGGCGGGCTTTGTCGAGGGTCATCATCGCGTGCTTGAAACCCATTCCCGGCACCTCGCCGAGAAGGTTCTTCGCGGGCACACGGCAGTTCTCGAAATGGATTTCCACCACCGGAACGCACCGGATTCCCATCTTGTCTTCGACCTTACCGATCCGGAATCCGGGTGTTCCCTTCTCCACCATGATCGCGCTCGTGCGGCGGGATTTCGACGCGGGATCGGTGACCGCGAAGACGGTGTAGATGTCGGCCGCCCCGCCGTTCGTGTTCCACTTCTTCTCGCCGTTCAATACGTAGGAATCGCCGTCCCGGACGGCCGTGGCGCGGAGGCTCGCGGCGTCGCTCCCGGCGAATTTCTCGGAAAGCCCGAACGAGATGAGCTTCTCGCCCTTGGCGATGGGCCGGAGGAAGCGGTGCTTCTGCTCCTCGGTGCCGCCGACCAGGACGGGGAAGGTCCCGAGCGCGTTCACCGCGTAGAGCACACCTACGCCGCCGCACGCGCGCGAGAGTTCCTCGACGCAGATGCAGAGGTCGATGACGCCGCCGCCCGATCCGCCGTATTCCTCGGGGATCCAGACACCCATGAGCCCCGCCTCGGCGATCGCATCCTTGATCTCCCAGGGATACTCTTGGAGCCGGTCGTACTTCGCCGCGAGCGGGCGGACCACCTTTTCGGCGACGCTCCGCGCGCGGTCGCGCCACATCAGATTTTTCTCGGTGAGAAATCCCGGCAATGGAATCCCCTCAGCGGATGGGTTTGCTGCGGGCGCGTCGTGTGCCCCGTGTGCGTCCCGCGGAGGCGACGCGTGAGGCACGATTATTCCCGATCTCACGCGC
>DASXQO010000088.1:0-5282 GCA_036507115.1 Candidatus Eiseniibacteriota bacterium
TCACCGGCTCCTCGCGCCAGAAGATCTTCGTGAAGCCGTCGAGCGCCCAGGCGTTGAAGGTAACGAGCCCGATCCGTTGCAAGAGCTCCGGCATGATGAACCGGGGAACCATGCTTCCGCCGAGCGCCGACATGGTCAGCACGACGAGTGTCGTGAGGGCGCCGAGCTGGGCCCTTGTTTTGCACGTCGAGGCGAGCGCCAGACCGAGGGCGGCCGACGCGAGCGCGGTCACCGAGGCCATCACCACGAAGCCCCCGAGGTGTTTGAAGAGCTCGACCTGAAAGGCGAGCGCGCCCCAGAGAAACATCACCGTGAGCTGCGTGAACCCGAGAAGCGCCGCGTACGCGAGCTTTCCGAGGAGAAGCGTGGTCATCGTCACCCGCGACGAGAGGATCCGGTCGAGGGTGCCGCTCTCGGATTCATCGAGGATCGCGCCTCCCGCCGCCGCCGCGCTGAACAGCAGGAACATGACCCCGATTCCGGCGGCGTAGAACGCCACGACGGGGTTCTTCTTGTTCTCGCCGACCACGTCGCGGATCTCGGCGGAGACGAGGCCGCTCATCGCGCCGCCTTTGGCGGCCGCGGGGTCCTTGACCGAACCGCCGGCGCCGCCCTTCGGCGCGACCGAACCGCCGGCGCCGCCCTTCGGCGCGGCCGAGCCGCCGTTGCCGCCCTTCGGCGCGGCCGAGCCGCCGTCGGGCATCGACACCATCGCCGCCTTCTGGATGAGTCCGTAGACGACCTGCGCCGCGATTGGGTCGGAGCTGTCGTTCAAGATCTGGAGCTTCGGCCGGCCCTCCGTCGGCCCGAACCCGATCGGCGATTCGCCGAATCCCTTCGGGATGACGACCGCGACCGAGAAGTCACCCGCGCGCACCGCGGCCTCCGCGGCCCGCGTGTCGTAGAGACTCGACGCTACCCCCTTCGCAGGCGCCGGTCCGGTCTCGACCCTCAGTCCACCCTCTGCCTGAAGCGCCTGGACGAACCTACGGGATAGCTCGCTCCGGTCCTCGTCCACCATCGCGATCCGGATCGGATCGGTGCCGCCGGCGCGACTCCCGAAGATCCCGGCGAAGATCGAAAAGAACGCGATCGGCACGATGAAACTCAGCGTCAGAGCGCCCCGATCCCGGCGCAGGTTCATGAAGGCCGTTCGCACGATCGAGAAGATCATTCGCGGAGGCCCCTGCCGGTCAAATGAAGGAAGACGGATTCGAGGTTCGGTGCCTTGAACGAGAGGTCGCGGATCGAGATCGACCCCGCGCGCGCGGCCCGGAGAATCTCGGCGATCTCGGCGGCGGGATCCGTTACGGAAAAGCGGATCGACGCCCCATTCGTCGTGCCCCCGCGTGCCGCGGCCCACGTCGCGCGCGCCCCGGAATCCCCCTCGCAGTACAGCACAAGCTCACAACGGGAGCCAAAGCTTTTCCGGATTAGATCCGCGTGGGTGCCCGACGCGATGACCTTGCCGTTGTCGATGATCGCGATCCGGTCGCAGAGCCGCTCCGCCTCTTCCATGTAGTGGGTCGTGTAGATGACCGAGACCCCTTCGGCGCGAAGCTGCTCGACCATGGCGTAGATTCGCTGCCGGGACTGGGGATCCACGCCGGTCGTCGGCTCATCGAGGAGGATGAGGCGCGGCCGGTGCAGGAGGCCGGCCGCCATGTTGAGTCTCCGCTTCATCCCGCCCGAGAATTTCATCACCGGCTCTTTCGACCGTTCCGTGAGCCCTGACCAGTCGAGACAGCTCCGGATTGCGGCTGCGAGCGTCTCGCCGGCGAGGCCCGCGTAGCGGCCGAATGCGGCCAGGTTCTCCTCGGCCGTGAGGCGCGGATAGAGCGCGATCTCTTGCGGGATGTATCCGATCCGGGCGCGCGCCTTGGCACTCCCGACCGGTTCCCCGAAGATCGCGATCGAGCCGGAATTCGGGACCACGCGGCCCACGACGCACCGGATCAGCGTCGTCTTTCCCGCTCCGTTCGGGCCCAGGAGACCCAGGATCTCCCCCTCGGACACTTCGAGCGAGACGCTCGCGAGCGCGGGGCGCGAGCCGTAGGACTTCGCCAGGGATTCGACCCGGAGCGGGGCACTCATGGGAACCACAGCATAGCCTCCGGCAACTCGCGGACAAGGGGTTCTTGCCGAGTTGACTCGGAGAGGCTCCTGTTCCATCCTCTGCGGGGAAGGCGGAGGAGCCGACCCGCCCGCGACTGCTCCGATGATCTACTCAGAGGAATCTCCATGAATCGCACACCACCGGCCGCCTTGCTGCCGTTCGCTCTCGCGGCACTGCTTTGCCACACCGGCCTCGCTTCCGCGATTACCCTCACCCGGCATCCCTCCCTGTGGAAGGTATCGACGATTTCGATCGTGGTTGCGTGGCAGACCGATGTGCCCGCCCCGGGGAAGGTTCTCTACGGAACGACGCCGGCACTCGGCAGCGAGAAGACGGATGGGCTCACGACGACCTCCCATGCGGTTACGCTCACCGGGGTGAGCCCCGGGACCCGCTATTATTATCGAATCGTCGCCGGCACCGACACACTCACCGCAGGCAACGACACGCTCCACACCGCCCCTTCGGGCGCCGCGCCGTTCCGGTTCGTCGCGTTCGGCGACTGCGGCGTGGCCCTCCAGCCTCAGTACGACGTCGCGGCCCGGATTGATGCGCTGAATCCAGATCTGGCACTGGTTCTGGGGGATGTCATCTACGAGTCGGGCGAAGCTGCGAATTTCACCCCCCGCTATTTCACGCCCTACCGCCCGATCATACGTAGGAGTGTCTGGTATCCCGTCGTGGGGAACCACGACATCATCACCTCGAACGGACAGCCGTTCGTCGATACCTTCCACCTTCCGACCAACAGCATGGACGGCACCGAGAAGTACTACTCCTTCGATTACGGCAACGCGCATTTCGTCGCGATCGACGGGAATCAGACCTTGAACGCGAACATGTACGATTGGGTCGACGGCGACCTCGCCGCGACCAACAAGGCCTGGAAATTCGTGTTTTTCCACCAGCCGATGTATTCGGACCCCGGAGTGCACGGAAGCGACCTCGACCTCCGCTCCAATCTCGAGCCTATTTTCATGGCTCACAAGGTGGACGTGGTCTTCCAGGGGCACAACCACTACTTCAGCCGCTCCTACCCGATCGCGAACGGAGTGGCCGTGGACACCGCGCAGGGATCGAGCTACCGGGATCTGTCCGGGGTGGTGTACCTCGTGTCGGGCGGCGGAGGCCGGATGCTCTATGCGGTCACACGGACCGACCCGCTCATCCGATCGGCGTTCAGCGTCTTTCATACGCTGGCGGTGGACGTCGTGGGAGATTCGATCTACGTGCAGGCGGTCTTGCCGAACGGCACCGTGTTCGATTCCTTCTCCATCGTGAAGAGCACCCTCACGGCGGTCGAAGTCGCGAGCTTCACCGCCTCGAGCGAGAGGGAAGGGATACGTCTTCGGTGGCGCGCGACCGGCGCCTCCGACGCCCAGGGCTTCTATCTCTACCGTGGGCTCTCGGAAGCGGGAGCGACCCAGAGGCTCAACGGTGGGGAACCGATCCCCGGAGGACCGGAGTTCTCGTATCTGGACCGCGACGTGGAACCGGATCACACCTACTTCTACAAGATCGCGGCTCTGGACGCCTCCGGGCACGAGGTATGGCTCGGCACCGTGCAGGCCACCGCGGGGAGTCCGGTGCTCCTTTCGGTGAAGCGCCCCAAGCCCAACCCCTTCGACCGCCAGGCCCTGCTCTCCTTCTCGCTCCCGCGCGCGTCCTCGGTCCATCTCACGATCTGCGACGTCCATGGCCGGCGTGTGCGCGAGCTGCTCTCGACGACTTTGCCCGCTGGAGAGCACGGCGCGCGCTGGGACGGCAGGGACGACCGGGGGCGCCGGGCCGCGACCGGGATCTACTTCGCGATACTCGATGCGGGCGGCACGGTGGTGCGGACGCGGCTCGCGCTACTTCGCTGAAGCTACGGCCTCTTCGGGCTCGGCGAAGTCGCGCTGGTAGATCCGCAACACCGCCAGGAGAAGGCTCACGCTGAGCGGGCCGAGCACGAGACCCACCGGTCCGAACGCCGTCATGCCCCCGATCAGCGCGAAGAACACGATCGCGCCGTGGGTTTCCATCCCGCCTTTGATGATGACGGGTTTCAGGACGTTGTCCACCATGCCCACGACGAGCGTGCTCCACATCGCGAGGAAGATCGCCGGGATCACGTGTCCCGTGAGAAAGAGGAAGATCGCGACCGCGAAGGAGAATCCTCCCGCGCCGAGGACCGGGATCAAGCCGAGGAAGAAGGTCGCGAGCGCGAGGAACGAGGGGTTCGGCGCGCGCGCGATGAGATAGCCGACGAGCGCCACGGCCGCCTGGGCTCCAGCCGTCACCAGCGAACCGAGCAGCACCGTCGCGGAAACTCTGCGAAACTCGGAGAATAGCTCCCGCATCTGCCTCTGCTGGAGCGGCGAGACCACGCTCAGCCAACCCACCAGCCTCCCGCCGTCCAAGAGCATGAAGAAGAGCGCGACGACCATGAGCGCCGTCTGGCCGACGACCTGTCCGACCCCGTTGAGGAGACGCGGGATGAAGCTCGCCGCCTTCCGTTCGAGCTCGAAAATGAACTCCGCGTTCCGCTCGCGCGCCGGCAATTGCAGCCAGATCCGATCGACCCAGCCCTGGATCGGCATCGGGATCTGCTTGATCAACCCGTCGACACCTTCCTCCGCCAGGACCTGGTGGAAATAGTCGAAGCTCTCCGCGGCTTCCCGCACCGCGATCACGCCGAGCGCCACGACGGGCAAGACCAGGGCGAGCACGAGGCAGGTCGTGATGATGCTCGCGGCGAGGGTTCGGCGTCCGTTGAGTCGACGGGTCAGGCGCCGGTACCAGGGCTGGAAGGTCACGGCGAGCACGGCCGCCATCAAGAGCGCCGCGGCGAAGGGCCGGATGATCAGCCAGAGGAGCACGAGCGACAGGGCAAGCAGAGCGAGCAACATGATGCGAGCCGATCCGTTTGCCGGTATGGCCATGCCGCCTCCGTGCCGCGCCGATGAAGCGAAACCAATTCGTGAATACCAGTATACCCGGTCCCGCGCGGTTGCCGTGGACACGGTACCCGGGAGCGAGTACGGTCTGCCGCCATGGTCGGCCGGACGGCTCCCCCGCGCGGGGAGCCTCTTCTCAAGCGCCAGATCGGACTCTACGCCGCGACCGCGATCACGGTGGGCAGCATCATCGGATCGGGCATCTTCCGCTCCCCCCATTCGGTCGC
>DASXQO010000089.1:0-2873 GCA_036507115.1 Candidatus Eiseniibacteriota bacterium
CGCCTCGCGAGGGTCCGGCCGCGTTCACTTTGGTCGTGCTCCTCGTCGTGATCGCGATCAAAGAGAGCCTCTTTCAGCGCCTGAATCGGGTCGGAAGACGGATCGGAAGCGGGGCGGTGAACACCGACGCGTGGCATCAGCGCGCCGACGCGATCACCTCGGCGGCAGCGGCGGTCGGAATCGCGGTGGCGATCATCGGCGGGAAGGGCTACGAAGTCGCCGATGACTGGGCGGCGCTTTTCGCGAGCGGCGTGATCCTCTTCACCGGACTGAGGCTTCTCCGCCCGGCCACGGAGGAGTTGATGGACAAGAGCCCCGAGCCGGAGCTCGTCGAACGGGCGACCCGGGTGGCCGAGGACCGGCCGGGCGTCCACCGGGTCGAGAAACTTCTGATGCGCAAGATGGGTATCTATTACGTGGCGGACATGCACCTGGAGGTCTCGCCGGTCATGACCGTGTTCGAGGGCCACGAGATCGCGCACGGCGTGAAGGAGGCGGTGCGCTCGGAGCTGCCTCAGATCGTGGAACTGACGATCCACGTCGAACCTGCCCGTCCCGGCACGCGCCCCGCCCGGGAGGAACGCGAGCGGCCCGGCGCCCGGCTTGACCGCGACGCCTCCAACACTTAAAGTCGTGGATCCTGTCCAGATTACGACGTAGGGGAGAGGTGGCCGAGTGGCTGAAGGCAGCCGCCTGCTAAGCGGTTGACGGGGTAATTCCCGTCCGGAGGTTCGAATCCTCTCCTCTCCGCCACTTTGCTTTCGGGAATTAGCTGCGCGCGCCCATAGCTCAACTGGATAGAGTGTCTGACTACGGATCAGAAGGTTGGGGGTTCAAATCCTCCTGGGCGCGCCATCTGCTCATCCGCGACATCTGAGAGAAGCCGGACCCAAAGCTGAGAGGCAATCCATGAATCCGAACCGCTCGATCCATCGCTTGGCGCTCACCCTCCTTTTCTCGCTCACTCTGGTAGCCGCGCCTCCGGACGGGGTCTCAACGGCGCTCGCCGCGAAGGAGCCCGAGATCAAGCTCGACGCGCCGGTCGCCACGAAAGGGCTGCGCGTGGCCGTGCTCCCGGTTGTGAACGCGACCAGTGCTCTGGATGCGGAGAAGATCATGGGAGACGTGCTGCGGGAGCGGCTCGGGGACGTGGATCGCTCGAAGGCGGTGTTCCTGATGCCCGGCGACGTCGAGCGGATCCTCATCGACGCGAACACGCTCGATCGCGCGTCCCGGGTCACCGACCGCTGGTCCAAGAGCGGGTCGCTCGACTCGACCGCGATCGGCGGGCTCGATTCGTTCCTCGTCGCCGACGCGGTGCTGTGCGTCAAGATCGGCGAGTGGGAGACGAACCGCGTTCATAACATCGGCGAGGGAGAGTCCTCCACGACCATCGGACTCCACTTCGCCCTGTTCGGCATCAAGGACATGAAGAAGCTCTGGACCAAGAACGTCCGCGAGCAACGGTTCGCCCGCGAGCTGGATCTCTCGAATTCGACCGTCGGCTACGACGACACAGGGCGGATCCAGACCTCGAAAGCGAACGATCCTCCGCGCGTCCACGACGTAGCCTCCGACCTGGTCAAGGACGCGCTGAAGAAATTCCCGACCAAGTGAGGGAATCGCAAACCTCCCTCGACGAGAGATTCATCGAGGCCGCGCTGGCCGAAGCGCGCGCGGCCGCGTCGGACGGGGAAGTGCCCATCGGCGCCGTCGTCGCCTGGGAGGGCCGCATCATCGGGCGCGGGCGCAATCGCGTCGAGACGGCCCAGGATCCCACCGCCCACGCGGAGATCCTCGCGATCGGCGCCGCCGCGCAAACCGTGAAGAGCTGGCGTCTCGACGAAGCCACGCTCTACGTGACCCTCGAACCCTGCCACATGTGTGCCGGCGCGATCGTGCTGGCGCGGATCCCGCGCCTGGTCTACGGCGCGCGCGATCCCAAGGCGGGCGCCTGCGGGTCGCTCGCGATGGTCCCTCAAGATCTGAGGCTCAACCACCGCGCGGAGGTCCAGCCGGGAGTCCTGGCGGAAGAATGCGGGGCGCTCCTCGAGTCATTTTTCCGCTCCAAAAGACGCGGTCCTGTGTGAGGAACGCCCCCCGTTTGGTGCGCGTCGCCGAAGGTGCCGGCGCCCGCGGCTTCTACTTCAAGATCGTGATGATGTGCTTGAACTCTCCTTCGGCCGACACACCGCGGATGAAGTAAACCCCGGACGGCATATCGTTCGCGGTAGTGGAGGAATACTACTCCGAATCGGCCCGAAAATCAAGGAGCGACCGGCTGGAAATGCGGCCGCGATTCGCGTATTCTCCCCCGCGGAGAGATGCGAGAGTGGCTGAATCGGGCGGTCTCGAAAACCGCTATACGCGTAAGCGTATCGAGGGTTCGAATCCCTCTCTCTCCGCCATTCTGGCGACGGCGCGTGTGGGAGCGCGCGAACTTCAAAGCTTCCCGGAGAGATGTCCGAGTGGCTGAAGGAGCACGCTTGGAAAGCGTGTAAGCATGAAAGTGCTTCGTGGGTTCGAATCCCACTCTCTCCGCCAGGTGTGAAGCGTTTGTGATCGGTGGGGATGTAGCTCAGTTGGGAGAGCGCCTCGTTCGCAACGAGGAGGTCACCGGTTCGATCCCGGTCATCTCCACCATGTTACTCCGAGGGCGGCTGGCGTGAGGCTCCGGAGGCCGGGCATGGCCTCCTCGTGGCTTGGCGTTGACGGCCAGTTCCTGCGCAATCGAGAATCGCGAACCCCGTCAGGACCGGAAGGTAGCAGCGGTCAGCGGTCACCTCGATGTGCCGCGGACTCAACTGGCTCGAGCCGGGCACCGGGGGGGCTTGTGCCCCGCAGCGCGCGGGATGCGCGCCACGTTAGGAGTT
>DASXQO010000090.1:0-10790 GCA_036507115.1 Candidatus Eiseniibacteriota bacterium
CGCGTTGGTTGCGACGCCGGCGTTGAATGTGAGATCGGATGCCGCCTGGATGGAGAGATCGAGGTTGTCGCCGTCCCGAACCGCCGTGGGAATGTCGGTCACCACGAACAGCCTGACCGTGCCCAGGGCGGGTACCGCCACGCTGAGCCCGGAGAAGAGGAGGATTCCTCCCGAGGCGGTGGCCTGACTCAGAGAGGGGGAATCCGCGCCGGGCTGGAACGTGGCGCTGCCGTCCCTGTCGAGATAGAGCCGCGGCTGTCCGAGCTCCGCGTCCAGCTGGGCCTGAGGGGTGCCGGGAGCCCCGAGGGTCTTGTTCGTGAACCGGACCGACTGGAGGGTCAGAGGGACGAGCGTGTTGGTGATCGTGAGCGTGAAGCACTGCGCGTTTCCCTGACCCGGCAAAAGAGTCTGGAAGGTCTGCGCTCCGGTCACGCTGTAGCTCTGCCCCGACGCGGGCGACGGGCCCGACATGCCGCCCGCAAGAAAGGCACAGGCCGCGGCCAGAAGAATTCCGAGGCGCGCGGAGGCACGTCTGAGACCGGATCCGGACCCGGCAACGGCATACTCCGACATAACGTTATGTATCGGCTTGCAGAGGGCGGTGCTAAAGGACCATTCGGGAAGGTGGCTGGAGAAGCTCCAAGGGAACGCAGATTTCGCTAAAGAAACGGCCGTGCGCGCCGATCTTTCTCAACCCATGCCCAGACGCCTTACACGGAATTTCATCCTGGCGAGCGCGATCGCCCTAGCCGCGCGCCCCGCAAGCGCCGTAGCAATCTCAGGCGGCGCCGGGATCGATTACCAGGCAGGGCCACAAGCGCAGTCCTACCGCGGCGCGCTCCTCTTCGCGTCCACCGAGGCAAGGCCCGGGGACCTCATGGTCGCCGCGATCCGCTACAAGGACAGCCGGCTCGGGCCGGGCGTCGCCGGGTTCGCGAACGCCGGTGTGAGCGTCTCCCCGGCGGTCCGCCTCCGCGTCCTCGGGCTTCGCACGTTCGGGGACCACGGTTTCGACGCGTGGCGGCTCCGCGCCGGCCCCGAGCTCGACCTTGCTCCCGATGTCACCCTCGGCGCGTACTACCTGCGCCTTCACGACGACGCCCCCGAGAACTTCAACGCCGCGGGCGTGGATTTGACCTTCCCCGTATTGCCGGCCCTCTCGGGGCAGGTGGGCACTTCCTACGGCCGGTGGAGCGGCGGAGAAACCACCTTCCAGGGAACCCTCGCCGGAGCGCTTCGCGCGGGAGCGCGGATCCAGTTCCTGTGCGAAGTCGATGTTGGCCGCAACGTCACCACGACCTCCACGACCGCCCCATCGGGCGGCGGGATCTGGAGCGGTCTCCCGCTCACCAATCAGCTTGGAAACGGCGGCTCCGGCACGGAGCCGACGACCGATCACCGCATCACTTCCGCAGCTCAGTTCGGCGTTCGATTCCTGATTCCCTGAACTCAACGATCGGGGGTTCCACCGCGCCCGCGGCGCGACACGTTTGCCATTGAGAGGAGGTAGGTAACGATGAGAGCGATTTCCGGTGTGCTGTTAGGCTATGCGTTGATCCTGGCTTCGGTAGGGGTAGCGATGGGGCAAGGCGGTGACGCCAGTGCCTCGGGTACTGCATCCTCGACCACCCGTTCCCAGGGTGCCGTCGAAATACCGGGCCCGATCGACGCGCAGGGAACGATGCAGTCGGCGACGAAGGCGGAGGCCGATGCGAGCGCCGATGCCGGCATGAAGGCTGATGCGGACGCGAAGGCCAAAGCGATCCTGAACACGATCCGTGAGCGGGCGAAGAACGCGTCCACCAAGGCGCGCGCGAAGGTCGAGAAGGAGCTGGCGGAGATCTCGAGTCAGATCGACGCCGAGGCCAACGGAAAGGGAGACATCATCGTGGCGGGCAGGATCGCCCCGGAATTCGGCATGACGGGCGAGGCAATGATCGCCGAGCAGAGCAAGTTCGACACTGGGCTGGGCGAGCTGATGATCGCCCACACGCTCATGGCGAACTCGAGAACCGCCGTGACGGTGGAACAACTCTTCCTGCTCCAGCGCGAAGGCTTCGGCTGGGGGCAGATCGCCCACGGCTTGAATCTACGGCTCGGCGAAGTCGTCGCCGCGGTGAAGAGCGAAGGAAACGTCGCGGCGGGACGGGCGAAGGCGGATGGGCGGCCGGCGATGATCCACAGCGGAACCCATGTCAACGCCGGCACGAAGGCGGGCGTGCGCGCCGGTCCTGCCACCGCGGGCGCCGCGAGCAGCGTGGGTGCCGGAGTGAAGGTAGGGAAGTAACCCGGGAGGCTCTTCTCTCGGGTGCAGCACCCCGCCCCGCGGTTCCCCCTCCGCGGGGCGGGTTTCTATTTTCCGCCGCGCCGGCAGCCGCTCGTTACGGGACCGCGAGGATGAGGATCAAGAACGCGGCCGTGGAACCGAGCGCCACCGCCATGGCCGTCTCGGCGACGTTCACGTAACGCGCCTTGGGATTCGAGATCGACGCGAGCGGAAGGGCGATGGTCCGATCGGCCACGATGCCGACCAGGCTGTCCACCGCCACGTGCGGGTCTTTCAAGGTGACTTCGCCGCGGTCCACGGTGGTGACTCGCAGGGTCGTGTTCGGCCTTTCCGCGAGGTATCGCGCCGGCGGGACCTCGAGCTGCTTCCAGGAGCTGCATCCCGCGAGCGCGGTCGCCGCCACCAATAGGATTCGAGCACAGACGAGCGACCTACGGTCGACCATCCGGGTCACCCCTTCCTCAATTCCGCCCGCTTCCGCTGGTACAGCACGAGAGCCGCTTGGATGACGCGCTCCGCGTCCTCCCGGCCCATCATGTGCTCGACCTTCACCTCTTTCTTCTCGAGCACTTTGTAGTCGAGGAAGAAGCGCCTGACCTCATCGAGCGTGTGGGGCGGCAGCTCCTTGATGTCGCGGTAGTGGGCGTACTGGGGATCGTCGATGTGGACGGCGATGATCTTGTCGTCCTCGCCGCGCTCGTCGCTCATCTTCATCGCGCCGATGGCGCGGCTCCGCGCGAGCGAGAGCGGCACGAGGGCCGCCTGGCTCAAGACCAGGACGTCGATCGGGTCGCCGTCCTTGCAATAGCTCTGCGGGATGAAACCGTAGTTGGCGGGATAATGCACCGCGGAATAGAGCACGCGGTCCGCGACCAGGAGACCCGTTGGTTTGTGAAGCTCGTACTTGACCTTCGAGCCTTCGGGAATCTCGATTACGGCGTAGAAGTACTCGCGAAGGTCGTTCCCCCACGGCACGTCATGCCATGCGTGCACGCGGCCTCCTCCACCCGGGGCGCCCGAATCGTGAGATCGAGCCGGGTATCGTGATCCCTCGGAGCGGGAGCGTCGAAATTCTCGATGCCCCCGTCCCCCTCGCCGTCCGGAACGACTCCCTCGATGTCCTCGGCATCCCTGCTGCTCCAGTGCTCGTGGAGGACCTTCCACGATTTGTCGGCTTGCTCGAGCACGAGCGTCATCGCGGCCGGCACCTCGACGTCCTCTTCCTGTCCGACTGTCTGCACCGTGAGCGGCGCGACCGCCAGGACGTAGCCGCTTCCGAGCGGCGTCACGTCGACCAATCCCACGGTGAACTTGAACGTGCCTTCCCGGCCGACAAACTGCTGCGCGTCCATCTGGATCGACTTCCAGCCGTGGCTGATCGAGCCGTCTCCGATCGCCGTCACCCCGGACCGCTTGCTGAACATCTTCATCATGGAGGCGACATCGGCCCGGTTCATAGCTTTTACGTAGGATTTCACGAATTGCTGGGCCGTGACGGCCGGGTTGGCCGGGGCCTGTTCGGTCGAGGAGGTTCCGAGCGTGGGAACGAGTAGGAGCGCTGCGAACACGAGGGATGCCCTGGACATGGTACGGTTTCCTCCTCCTGCGAACTGCCTTTGGCTTTCCTGCCCTGCACTTTAGGGTTCCGGCGGGGCCTTCCGAGGAGGGTCTCCACCGCCGGTGGTAGGGGTGGTCGAGGGGCGTAAGGACGCCCCAGTTCATACAGGATACCCCCCAAACGCCGGATTCTCCGCCCAAAATTCTTGCTCCCCCTCGGCGGGCCTCCGGGAATCACCTCCTACTCTATCGGCGCGGGGGACCTACCTCTTGATCCCCCTCTTGGCGGCGCGGGTCGCTTCCGGTTGAGATACGGGTTAAGCTGCCGCGGCTCTTTCTTTGGTTTGGCGGCCCACGAGGAATCGATGCCCAAGCGCCGCATTGCAGAACGCACCAAACCGAGGCACGACACCCCGCGAACGCGGCAGGCGGCCGATACCCTGCGCCACAAAGGATTTCTCTATCTCTGCTTCTTCGCCTCAGGCGTTGCGGGCCTCACGCTCGAGATCGTCTGGTCCAAGTACCTCTCGTACCTGCTCGGGAACTCGATCTACGGCGTCTCCACCGTGATCGCGGCGTTCCTCGGAGGTCTCGGAATCGGGGCTATGGTCGGCGGGCGCCTGGCGTCGCGCACGCGAGAGCCGCTGATGATGTACGCGCGGCTCGAGCTTCTGGTCGCGGCGCTCGGGCTCCTGAGTCCGCTCGCCTACCAGCTCGCCCGGCCGCTCTTCGCGGGCCTCCACGGCGCGATGGGCGGGAGCGGCGTCGCGTTCCTCCTGGTGCGATTCCTGATCCTCTTCGCGGCCCTGCTTCTTCCCACGATCGCGATGGGGGCGACGCTTCCGCTTCTCGTCTCCGCGTTCGCGCGCCGGGAAGCGGATTTCGGCTCCTCGGTCTCGCGGCTCTACGCGATCAACACCGCGGGCGCCGTCTTCGGCGTCGCGATTGCTGGATTTGCGCTGATTCCCTCGCTGGGACTCTGGAAGACGGCCGCGGTCGCGGCGGCGGTCGATCTCGCCGTGGCGGGCGCGATCTTCCTGATCAAGCCGAGGGCCGCGCGCGAGGAAACGGCGCATCCTCCGCCTGCCGCGGGCGATTCGCCCGCGTCCGCGGATACGGCGCGGCCCTTCTCCCGCCTCATCGTCCCCCTGTTCACCCTGTCGGGCTTCTGCGCGCTCCTCTACGAGGTCGCGTGGACGCGGATCCTCTCCGTCCCCTTCGGCGGGATGGTCTATTCCTTCTCGGCGATCCTCGCGATCTATCTCCTGGGCATCGCGGCGGGCGCGGCCGTGGCGGCGCTTCTCTTGCGGCGGACAAGCTCTCCCGTGTTCCTCTTCGGCCTCTTCCAGCTCCTCCTCGCGGGGGCGGTGATCCTGGGCTCGCGCGTCTTCGAATCGCTCCCCGACCTCCAGGCGGCTCTCATCGCGCAGTCGCGCGGGAGCGCGGTGCGGCTCTTCAGCGGCGAGGCGCGGGTGACCGCGACGATCGTCCTTCTGCCCACGTTCTTTCTCGGCGCGCTCTTCCCGATCGCTGCGGCCATCTACCAGCGGGGCCGCCGCGAGGCCGGCGCCTCGGTCGGAACGATCTACGCGGCCAACACGCTCGGCTCGATCGCGGGCTCGGTTCTCACCGGCTTCGTCCTGATCCCCGCCATCGGGTCGCTCCGCGCGATCCTCCTCGCCGCGCTCGCGAACGCCGTGATCGGCTGCCTGGCGCTCCTCCTGAGCGAGGGAGCGATCTGGAGGCGCGCCGTGGCCACGACGGCGGGGATCGCCGCCATCGTCCTCGTCGCGCTCCTGGCGACACCGACCTGGGAAGCGCAGCGGATGAGCCTGGGATTCGTGCGGCTCCTTCGCGCCTACGAGTTCGGAGGCGAGGGGCTCGTGCACCGCATGATCGAGAAGATCGGGCGTTCGCCCGAGATCGAGCGGCTTCTCTTCTACAAGGAGGGCCGCATCGCCGCCGTGACCGTGGTGGAAACCGGCAACCGTCGCGCGCTCCTGATCAACGGGAAGACCGACGCGACCACGGGAAGCGGCGAGGACATGGCGCAGCAGGTATTGGTCGGTCAGGCCCCGCTTCTCTTCACACCGAGCGCGAAGAGTGTCTGCGTGGTGGGATACGGAAGCGGCGTGACGACGCACGCGGTGCTCACGCATCCGATCGAGAAAGCGCTCACGATCGAGCTGGAGGAGGCGGTGATCGAGGCCGCGCCGTACTTCGAGGCCGCGGCCGGCCGGCCGCTCGCCGATCCCCGAAGCCGCCTCGTGGTCGAGGACGCGGGAACCTACCTTCGCTCGACCAAGGAGACCTTCGACGTGATCATCTCGGAGCCTTCGAACCCCTGGATCGCAGGGGTGGGGAATCTCTTCACGAAGGAGTTCTACGAGGAGGCCCGGGAAAGGCTCAAACCGGGCGGGGTGTTCTGCCAGTGGATCCAAACCTACTCGGTCTCGCCGGCCACGCTCTCCGCCGTGTTCCGCACCGTGGCGACGACGTTTCCCCGGGGGCAGCTCTTCTACGTCGAAACTTCGGGGGACCTCATCATCCTGGCCGTCCCCGACGGCGAGCTCTACCTCGACCGGAACTCGATGGCCGAGGTCATGAGCCGGCCCGCCGTCGCCGCCGATCTCGCGCGCATCGGGATCCGTTCGGTCGAGGACGTGCTCGGCGCCTACCGCGGCCGGCTCGACCGCCTCGCGCGTGAAGCGGGACCGGGACCGATCAACACCGACGACAACTCGTGGCTCGAGCACCGGGCGCCGCTCGACCTCATCACCCCCCAAGAAGAAAATCCGCTCCTCACCCGGTCCTCCCAGGTGGAAGCGGATCTTCGCGCGTCGCTTCGGTAGCGGATTCGGTTGCGTCGATCCCGGCGACGGTCCCTCTCAAACCAGGGGGTGGTCGGCCGGAGCGCGGGTTCACGCCCGGACTCAGCCCGATAGGCCTGGCCTGACCTCCCCCTACATCGCGATCCAGAGTCCTAACGTCCAAACGCAAACGCCCAAAATCAGCGGGCGGGGAAGCACGAAGTCACGGTTCGCCTCAAGTCCCTCCATGGATGTCCTCCGTGATCCCGGAGGCAGGCGCGTATAGAAGGTCTCGTTCTACTCCCATCCGCGTCTCCTGCTTCAGCCCCTAAGTTCCCCGAAGGGGCCGCTCCCCGTCCTCGCCAGCCAAGTACATCAAGGCCCGTGCCATGGAGGGCTTGGCCTAAGTCCTGGGCGCTCCTTCCCTTCCTCTGCGAAGGACTTACAGATTTTGCCGCGCTGCAAATTTTGCAAGGAACAAACTGCCAGCCCTGTCCCTCACGGGACGCCCCGCGGTCGGATGGTGGACGCTGTCAACGCTATCTACAGTGGAAGCAGTGGCAGCCACCTTCCTTCCCGGGCTGGCACGATCCTGGATAGCTCTCGCATGACGGAGCGGTCGCGAAGAGCCGTCACAGGAAGAAATGGAGGCAGCATGAGACTCGACAACAATAGGAACCTCTTCCTTGCCGCGGTCATCGCATCTCTCGCCGCGCTCGTCATGTGCGCCGCGGTCAAGGTCCAGGCAACCGAGATCATCCCGTCCGTCGGCCTCACTCGGTCGGTGGACAGCGACGAAGCGAAGACCGGTATCGGCCTCGCAATTCGAGGCAGCGCGATTCCGTCCGTGCTCGACATCGAGCTCAAGGGACAGTATCGGAAGCAGGAGCGTTTCGACGGACAGCTTACGGAGAGGATGTGGCCCATAACGGCTTCGGCCTGGTTGACGCCGTTGCGGGTCGTTTACGCGGGTGGCGGGGTGGGTTGGTATCACACCACGCTCGACTACAACCCCCCCTCGCCACTCCAAGATGAAACGACGCAGAAGTTCGGAGTTCACGGAGGTGCGGGCGTACGCGTTCCGATCGCTCCGGCAGTCGCACTCGATTTGAACGGGCGCTACGTCTGGTTGGAGAAGCAGGAGACAGCCATCTTCCCCAGGGAATTCGATCCCGACTTCTGGGACATGTCTCTGGGATTGGGGTTCCGCTTCTAGCGGCGACTCTTTAGCAGAACCACTGGGACCTCGGCCCCGCGCTCCATTTCGGTCCGGATCCACCGACATCACGCGCATCTACCGGACCGCGAGCGTGGGGCCGCTCTTTTGTCCGGCTACTTCATGTGGCAGACCGAGAGGCCGCGCTTCTCGAGGTATTGCTGGTGGTATTCCTCCGCGCGGTAGAAGGCTCCGGCTTCGACGATCTGCGTCACGATCGGACGCTTGTAGCGCCGCTCCGCTTCGAGACGCGCCTTGGAGGCCTTGGCCGCCGTCTCCTGCGCCGGCGAATGGAAGAAGATCGCGGACCGGTACTGCTCCCCGACGTCGGGGCCTTGGCGGTTCGGAGTCGTGGGGTCGTGGTCCTGCCAGAAAACGTTCAGGAGAACGTCGTACTTCACCATTACCGGATTGTAGGTGACCTCGACCGCCTCGGCGTGCCCCGTCTTCTCGGAGCACACGTCCTCGTAGGAGGGATCGGTGGTCCTTCCACCCGTGTACCCGACCTGGGTCGAGAGAACGCCCTTGATCTGCCGGAACGCGGCTTCAACGCCCCAGAAGCATCCCGCTGCGAACGTGGCCTTCTGAGCTTCAGTCTTTTCCATTTTCTTGTGCGCTCCCTTGGCCGCCGCGGACTCGGATACGGCGGGCACGAATCCCAGCAGGGCGAGTATGACGATGAGTCGAGCATGTCGCATGAGTGGGCTCCTTTCATCGATCATACGATCGAAGCCCCGAATTGGGACACACGGAACGCGCCGGGCCGGCGCGCGAAAGAGCGACAGGAACGCCCCGGAAGGTCTCCCCTCCGGGGCGCCGTCTATCCAGCGACAAAGGGGCGTGGGTCCGCCTCTGTTCCTACTTATTTAGATCACCGACTCCCGAAATTGGTTCCCTCGAATTACTTCACAACTTCGTAATCAGCCTCGATTTCCCCGTCCCCACCCTTCTTCTTCCCCGTCCCTTCTTCGCCCTGGGGAGCGCCCTCCTGGGGTTCGCCGGCTCCGGGGCCGCCGGGGCCGCCCCCCTGCTTCGAGGCCTCCGCGTAGAGCTTGCTCGAAACCTCGTTCCAGAGCTGCGTGAGCGCGTCGCTCGCGGACCGGATCTCTTCCGTGTCGCCCCGCTCGACCGCCTTCTTGAGCGTGTCGAGCGCGCCGTCGAGCCGGGCCCTGGATTCGGCGTCGATCTTCTCGCCCATCTCCTTGAGGTTCTTCTCCGTCTCGTAGGCGAGCTGCTCCCCGCGGTTCTTGGCCTCGATCGCCTCGCGGCGCTTGCGGTCCTCTTCCGAGTGCGACTCCGCGTCCGCCACCATCTTCTTGATCTCGGCCTCGGACAGTCCGCCGGTCACCTCGATCCGGATCTTCTGCTCCTTGCCGGAAGCCTTGTCGCGCGCGGAAACGTTCAGGATGCCGTTCGCGTCGATGTCGAACGTCACCTCGATCTGCGGAAGGCCCCGCGGCGCGGGCGGAATTCCGGTGAGCTGGAACCGCCCGATCGTCTTGTTGTCCTGGGCCATCGGCCGCTCGCCCTGGAGCACATGGATCTCCACGGTCGTCTGGTTGTCGGTGGCCGTCGAGAAGATCTCCGTCTTCCGCGTCGGAATGGTGGTGTTCCGCTCGATGAGTTTCGTCATCACGCCGCCGAGCGTCTCGATGCCGAGGGAAAGGGGCGTCACGTCGAGCAGGAGGACGTCCTTGACGTCTCCAGCGAGCACGCCACCCTGGATCGCGGCGCCCACCGCGACGACCTCGTCCGGGTTCACCCCCTTGTGGGGTTCCTTCCCGAAGAACTTCTGGACCGTGTCCTGCACCTTGGGGGTGCGGGTCGCGCCGCCGACGAGGATCACCTCGTGGATGTCGGACGCCTTGAGTGCCGCGTCCGAGAGCGCACGCTCCATGGGCGGGATCGTCCGCTGGATGAGATCATCGACGAGCTGCTCGTACTTGGCGCGCGTGAGGGTCACGTTCAGGTGCTTCGGCCCGCTCGCGTCCGCGGTGATGAAGGGGAGATTGACGTCGGTCTGCACCACCGTGGAGAGCTCGATCTTGGCCTTCTCCGCGGCTTCCTTGAGGCGCTGGAGCGCCATGGGATCCCGGCGCAGATCGACCCCTTCCTGCTTCTTGAACTCGTCGGCGAGCCAGTCGATCACGCGCTTGTCGAAGTCATCACCGCCCAGGTGCGTGTCGCCGTTGGTCGATTTCACCTCGAAGACGCCTTCGCCCAATTCGAGGATCGATATGTCGTAGGTGCCGCCGCCCAAGTCGAAGACGGCGATCTTCTCGTCCTTCTTCTTGTCCAATCCGTACGCGAGCGCCGCCGCGGTCGGCTCGTTGATGATGCGCTTCACGTCGAGCCCGGCGATCCGGCCCGCGTCCTTGGTGGCCTGCCGCTGGGTATCGTTGAAATAGGCCGGAACCGTGACGACCGCCTCGGTCACCTTCTCGCCAAGGTAGGCCTCCGCGGTCTCTTTCATTTTCGTCAGGATCATCGCGGAGATCTCGGGCGGGGTGTACGTGCGGTCCCCGACCTGGATCACGGCCTCGCCGTTCCTGCCTTCCTTCACGACGTAGGGAACGTTCTTCGCCTCCTCGGCGACCTCGGAGAACTTCCGGCCCATGAAACGCTTGATGGAATAGATCGTGTTCTGCGGATTCGTGATGGCTTGCCGCTTCGCGACCTGGCCGACCAGGCGTTCGCCGGTCTTCGTGAAGGCGACGACGGAGGGAGTCGTGCGGCCGCCTTCGGCGTTGGGGATCACGTGCGGCTCCCCACCCTCCATCACGGCCACGCACGAATTCGTCGTGCCAAGGTCGATGCCGATTATCTTTCCCATACTTCCCTCCGGTAGCTATGCGGAGGGGCCGGTCGGCCCCTCCGCCTGGTGAACTTGGTCTGATGGCGCGTCAGGCGCGCCGCCCAC
>DASXQO010000091.1:0-7635 GCA_036507115.1 Candidatus Eiseniibacteriota bacterium
GCCTCCGCCGGAGCCTCCGCCAGTCCCGGTGCAGACGGTCCGCCCGCCGAGACGGGCTCGCCCGAGGAGGGAGCATTGGCGATGTACACGATCGCGCCCGCGTTCTGGAGCGTCGCCCGCACCTCGGGCACCAAGCCGCTCAGCTCGATCCGGCGATCGGTCTCCTCGTAGACGCGCCCCCAGCGGTTCAATACCGAGATCCCGAGGCTCGAGACGCTCTCGACCTTGGTGAAGTCGAGCCGCACGCGCCGCGCGCTCCGGCCCTGGCAATTGAGGAGCAGCCGATCCAGCGAACGGGCGCCCTCGGCGTCGAGCACGCCACGGAGGTCGAAATGGAAATCCTCGCGCGGGCCGATCCGCTCGATCTGGAGCGCCCTCATGAAGCGCCGTTTCCTGGTTCGCCGTGGTCGCTGGCGTGGGTCCGTCTGAGGAGCGCGCTCGGATTCAATACGAGCGTGATCCCGGAATCGGGAGTCAGGATGCCCCCGAGCACTTCCTCGACGGGGTAGAGCCGCGGCGGAAGGGGCTTCAAGCGCGCGTTCTCGCGCCACACGAGGCGGTCGAAGCTGACGACCGCCGATCCGCTGCCCGAGCGAAGCACCGCGATCGGCCGGCCCTCCCGATCCTGCGTCCGCTTCGCCGAAGGGTCGGAGGGATTCTCCTGGCCGGAGTCGAGGCGCCCCAGATCGGAGGCGGGTCCCGCGTCGCGGCCGAAGAGCGCCGCGAGCGAGTAGATCGGACCCGGCGATCCCGCTGAAGTCCATGCAGGATCCGCATCGCTCGCGTAGATCCGCTCGATCGCGCTCCACGGAAGCGCGATCCGCTGCCCGCCGGCCTCCACGATCAGGAAACTGCGGAGCGAACGCGCCATCGGGAACTGGAGGCAGAGCGCCATGCCCACGCCGTCGGTTTCGTGGCGGGACGCGAAACCTCCGAGACTCTCGAGAGCGTTTTCGAGGAGGTGAACGGCCTCCGGGTCGAGCGAGACCGGACCCTCGATCCGGAGCCGGGCCTCGAGCCCTTCGCGCGCGGCGGTGAGCGCGACCTCGATCACCTCCCCGGTGCCGGGCAGAGGCTGCATGGTCTCGAGAAGACGCAGCACGAGAGGGAGCAGGATCCCGCCGATCTCCGGCTCGAACCCGACGCCTCCGGTCTGGACCGACAGGCAGAGCCGGCGCCCCCGGTCGCCGCAATGGGCGGCCGTGTACATGTCGTCGAGATACCGGTCGAGGGGATCGAGAAATTCCCAGAGAAGATGCTCGTCCAGGTCGCGAGCCCTTCGCTCGAGCGAATACTGCAGCCCGAGCAGCTGGTTCAGCTCGTGCGACAGGCTGCGCAGTCCCGAGGTCGTTTCTTGGAGTCGTTGGTGGATGATCAACGAGCGGCCTTCGAGGGGGCTCGGCGCGTCCCCCCGCTTTCCACGTGTGACCCGCTGGCGCTCGACCGCCTTCTGGACGCCGTCCCATTCGGTGAGCGCCGCGTGCGCCGCGTCCAGGGTGCCGTTGACGGTGTCGGTCATCGACCCGATCCGCTCATTCTGGTGTATGAGGGAATTCTTGATCTCGAAGGTGAGCGCGAGGAGGTTCTCCTGGCTGCCGACGTCGGCCGTGGTCTCGTCGATCATGCCGCGGGCCGAATGGACTTCCTGGTCGCGCGTCTGCTTCAGATTCGCGCGGAGACGGTCCAGCGCTTCGCTCACGACGCCCGCGTGCTCGACCAGCGCGGCGAACCCTTCCGCGCGGAGCTGCTCGATCAGCCGCTCCTGCGCGTCCAGGGCGACGCGGCATTGCGCCACGATCTCCTGGCGCTGGGACGGGCGCAGATGGCTCATTTGAGCCAGCGCCTCCCTCATCTCGATCGCCAGGCTCGCGATGTCGCCGATCTCCAGCCATTCGGCGCTGCGTTCGACCAGACGGACCGCCAGCTCGGCGACGGGCAGAAGCTCGCTCGAGTCGTAGTTGGTCTCGTCGTCGAGGTAGCGGCGGACCGCGGCGACCTGCTCGTGAATGAGCGCGCCGAAGGTCGCGCCGAGGCGCGACATGATCTGGGTTTGGTTCAGGTACTCGGACGCGGCGGTTCGCATGCTGCTGCCTCTCGATGGCGCTCCAGCCCGGGGCGAGGGGTCAGCTCTCGAGACGGGCTCCGGGTTTCAGCCCCTCGATTAACAGGATTCCTTCCATGGGGAGGTTGTCGGCTGGTGCGGGAGCGTTCTCCACGAGTTCCTGTGCGGAATTCCGCTCGTTGGCGGGATGGGTCCCGGCCTGTGGCTGCGGGGCGGGCGCCCCGAGGATTCGCAGCAACTCGCGCGAACGATCGAGCAGACGGACGACCTGGACGCGCGCGCTTCGCGCGGTCGAGGGCACGGGGGCGGCCGACCCGGACATCTCCGCCAGGGACGTCTTCGCGTCCTCGCTCGTGGCGTGGATGGCCGTGATCGTCTCGCCCACCTTGTATTCGATCTCCGAGGAGAGGCGCGAAATGGTGTCGGTCGCTTCCCGCGCGAACTCGGCGAGCCTGCGGGTCTCCTCCGCGATCGCGGCGAAGGCTTCGCTGCCGGAGCGGGTCGCTTCCAGCGCGGCGTTGAGCGCGAGCAGGGTCGCGCGGTTGGTCACGCGCTCCGCGACCGAAGCCAGCTCGTTCGCGCGCATGAGCCCCGCGGCCAGGTCCTCGATTCCATCGGCGGCGGTCAGCACGACGGCGTCCACGAGCTGCGCGGGGGTCCGGACCGCCTCCTCGCTCGCCGTCGGGGACTCACCGTTCCGCCCTCCCGAAAGCGTTGTGCGCAGGGCCTCGATTTCCCGGACGAGGTCCCGGAGCCCGCTCTCGAACGCGGGGCTTTGACCTCCCGGTACGTGCGCGACTCCCTCGCCTCCCGAGACGTGCGTGACTCCCTCGCCGGACCGCTGAGGCCAATCCGGAGGCAGCGTGTCGCCGTCCTCTCCGATCAATCCCTCTTCCCCGAGCGAGAGGTGGCTGACGACCGGAAGGGCGGCGGAGCTCCGCACGCCCTCGAGCAGGGATTGAAGGGGCCCTGCGCGCAGTTCGGGCGCCTCGGCGAGCGGATCTTTCCCGTCGCGCAGCAAGGACGCGGCGAGCTCGGCGTGTTTCCGGTATTGGTCGAGCTCGCTGCCCGGGGTCGGGGCCGTCTGGGACCGGGCTTCGAACGCGAGGCGGTTCACGCGCTCGTAGAGCGTCCCCCACTCGCCCGTGAATTCCATGGGAACCTTGGCATCCGCGGAGCCGCCGCGGTCCAGCATCAGCAAGAGCCGCCTTGGCCGGGCGACGTCCACCATGGCTTTTCTCGGGCTCGCGGTTCTGGAGGCGAAATAGGCGCCGCCCAGGGCGATGGCGCCGACCGCGATCCAGGCCATCATGCCGGAGGCGACAGCCCCGGCGATGCCGGCCAGGAGCGCCGCGGCAAACGTGACCAGAACCGCGGTAGGCGGTTTGGAGGCTTCCTGGCGCACGCTGTCCTCCTGCCGCATACCCCCAGCCATCTCTAGTTCCCCCGTTCCCTGGAAGCGCGACTCGCGCCGGGCGCGCCGGCGAGAGGGATGATGGTTTCGAAGATCCGCCAATAATTGAGGCAGTGGAAATGGTCCTGGTCGTTTTCCAGCACCGATTCGAAGAGGTCGCCCAGCTCCGCATCGGCGGGCGCGGGCGGAGCCTCACGCAGATCGCGGCCGGACACGAGCCGCGGAATCTCGGGGACGAGAATTGCGAACCGATCCATGCCCCGGAAGAGCACGAGCGCGTAGCGGGGGCCCGGGTTCACATGCGCCTCGATTCCCAGATAGGCGGCAAGGTCGACCACGGGGACCATTTCTCCCCGGAAGGCGGCCACGCCGGCGATCGGATCGGCCACGCCGGGCAGCTGCGCCAACCGCTCCGCGTCGAGAATGCCGCCGGCTTCCTCGACACGCACGGCGAAGCAGTAATCACCCAACCGGAATGTGAGCGCGCCCCTCGTTCCGAGATTCATGCTTCCTTCGACCCTCGTTGGGACTGCTGCGCTGTTGCGTCGCCGTTGTCGCAAATCAGGTTGAGTCGCAAGTAGCGTGCCACGAGTGACGTACAAATCCTGGCCGCAACCTGGTGCCCAACCTTACATTGGATGCATTCCCGACATTCACTCGCGGAGGATCCCCTCTCGTGTCGTGCGCACTGAACCCTCCCCGTTGCAAAAGGCTCGTACCAGCGCAAATCGCATGACCCCTCTCGAGGCTGGAATGGGTGGTTCCACCCCCGAACAGGGTTCCTTCAAGCCACACCGTGTTATTTCGACGCCGGTACGCGCCGCGTGCCGCGGGCCTCGCCCGCGATGAATCACGTTATCGCCCGATGAGTTATCGCGGCACCCCACGGACCGTGGATCGGGACGGCACGTCCGATGCAGTAGTCCGGGTTTGGAAATGGCTGAAGTGTTCGGGCTTCAGGGCCCGTCACGTGGGGAGTCGGATATGTCGGCAGCGCGAAAATATCTCGCGAGCAAGATCGGGCAGAGAAAACTGCAGCCGACGCTCTATTTCACGATGAACTGCCTTCTCCTCACGAAGGCGGAAGGCACGCCCCAGAACGGGGATCCTCTCCCGCAAGAGGACGTGGACGCCTACTTGACCGCGCTGCGTGACCAGTTCGAAGCGCAGGTCCCGCTGCCCTCCGATCGCACGCGGCTTCTTTCGCGCTATGACGTCGGCGCGTGGCGCCGTCTGGCCAATTCGAGCCGCGGCTCGCTCAAGTATCTGATCCTCCGGACCCCGGATGATCTCCTCCTGATCTCGGTCGGCGTGTACGAGCATCACGGACCTCACGTTCCCAGCCGCCGCGACGGAATGCTGCCGGGCGAGGAAGCGGACGTGGGCCGGAGCCCGAACTGGTACCACTTCACCTATACGTACGGAGAGCTGCTCGAGAACCCCGCCGAGACGATCGCGGCGGTGCTGGAGAAGCTGACGCTCGGACTCGAGCGCTACCACAAGCTGCTCTCCCACATGAAAGGCGAGTACTGGAGCGTCTCGAAGCGGTTCCGGAAGGCGCAAGTGTTCCGGCTCGAGCGCAAAGTCGACGAGGACGCGAAGGAGCAGATGCTCCGCGACATGCAGGATCACCTGCTCGACGCCTACTCCGAATGGAAGAAGACCGGCGAGCGGAAGCTCCTGGACATGATGCGGGGATTGGCCCGCGAAATCCGGCAGCTCTCGCCCGACTTTCACTTTTCGCTTCCCGCGGGAGGTCCCTAGCGGAAGCGCACGATCCCCCGGCGTGCCCTTCGTCCCCCGACCGAATCACCCCCGGAGGGCACGCACCCCCTAGAGCAACGCGGCACAGAGATCCCACGCCCCGCCCCCCGGCGGGGCGCCGCGTTTTTGGGGCGGGAGCGATTACCTGATTTCGTAGTTGGGAGCTTCCTTGGTGATCGTAACGTCGTGCGGGTGGCTTTCGCGGAGCCCCGCCTGGGTGACGCGGATGAAGCGGGTCTTGGTGCGCAGGTCTTCGATGGTGGCAACACCGCAGTAGCCCATGCCGGCCCTGAGTCCGCCCACGAGCTGGTAGATCACGTTCGCGACCTGCCCCTTGTACGGCACGCGGGCCTCGATCCCCTCTGCGACGAGCTTCTTCAAATCTTTCACGCCTTCCTGGAAATAGCGGTCGCCGCGTCCGCTCGACATCGCGCTCAAGGATCCCATGCCCTGGTAGACCTTGTAGGTGCGCCCCTCGTAGAGGATCGTCTCGCCGGGGCTCTCCTCCGTGCCGGCGAGGAGATTGCCGAGCATCACCGAATGGGCTCCCGCCGCGAGCGCTTTCACGAAGTCCCCGGAGTACTTGATTCCGCCGTCGGCGATGATCGGCACGCCCGCGTCCGCGGCGGCAGCGGCGCATTCGAGAACCGCCGTGATCTGGGGCACGCCTACTCCCGCGACCACGCGGGTCGTGCATATGGACCCGGGCCCCATCCCGACCTTCACCGCGTCCGCGCCGGCGTCGATCAGGTCGCGGGTGGCCTGCGCGGTCGCGACGTTCCCGACCATGAGCTGGACGCTGGGGTGTTTCTTCTTCGCCGCGCGCGTCGTTTCGAGCACGGCCTTCGAGTGCGCGTGCGCGCTGTCGATGGCGATCACGTCCACGCCCGCTCGGACCAGCTCCTCCAGGCGATCCAGATTATCCTGACCCACACCGATCGCGGCGCCGACCCGGAGTCTCCCGAGGTGGTCCTTGCAGGCCCGCGGGTAGCGGATGCGCTTCTGGATGTCCTTCACCGTGATGAGACCGCGGAGCTGGAACTGGTCGTCCACCACGGGGAGCTTTTCGATCCGGTTCTGGTGGAGGATCCGCTCGGCCTCCTCGAGGGTCGTCCCGACGGGCGCGGTGATGAGCTTCTCGCGCGTCATCACGTCCTTCACGCGGAGGTCCTTCCCGCGCACGAAGCGAAGATCCCGATTGGTGAGGATGCCGACGAGACGCTTGCCCTCGGTGATCGGCACGCCGGAGATGCGGAATTTCTCCATCAGCTCGAGCGCGCGGCTGATGGGGACGTCCGGGGGGAGCGTGATCGGATTCACGATCATGCCGCTCTCGGAGCGCTTCACGCGGTCGACTTCCTCGACCTGCTCCGCTACGGGCAGATTCTTGTGGATGATCCCGATCCCGCCCTCCTGCGCGATCGCGATCGCCAGCGCGCTCTCCGTTACGGTATCCATCGCCGCGCTCACGATGGGAACGTTGAGCGTGATCCCGCGCGTGAGGAGGGTCGTGGTCTCGACGTCCCGTGGATGGACCTCGGAGTAGCCCGGGAGGAGGAGGACGTCGTCGAAGGTGAGCGCCAGCTCGGATCCCACGCGCGCTTCCGGCCCGGCCTCGCGTGCCGATTGGACCTTGGCTCCGGGTGCCACGTAGGTCCTCATGTCTATTCGGGGAGCCCCGTATCGATGCGCTCGCTGAGCGAGAAGAAGAACGTCACGCCCAGGCGGGCCTGCAAATAAGCCTTGTCGCGGTTGTAGCCGCTCGGGAAATGCTCGGTGTCCTTGGCCAGGATGTAGTGGTAGCCCCCGTCCCCCGTCATGGCGATGTGCTTCGACATCCGCCGCTCGACGCCGGCCATTCCGTGGAATCCAGGGCGCGCCCGCCGCAACCGCTCGAAGGTCGCGGGGTCCTTGGCCGCACCCAGGTCCTGGGTGAGAACCGACCAGACATACACCCCGCCGCCCGCGCCGACGTAGGGTCGCCAGACCTTGCCGTCGCGCAGGAAGTAGCGCGCGCTCAACGTGATCGGGTTCGAGGTCATGACATAGAATTCGGGATTGCCGCTCCGGAGCCGGTTCCAGCCGTAGCCCGCCGTCACGTCGAAGGTGACGTGGTCGGTCCACACGTAGCTGAACACGAGATCGCCGGAGAGCCTCGGACTCGCCTCTTCTTTTGTCGGTAT
Source organism: Candidatus Eiseniibacteriota bacterium (assembly GCA_036507115.1). Classification (GTDB taxonomy): domain Bacteria; phylum Eisenbacteria; class RBG-16-71-46; order SZUA-252; family SZUA-252; genus WS-7. The sequence goes on from DASXQO010000091.1 coordinate 7,424, forward strand.
GTCCTGCGTGAAGATCATCGTGCCTCCGCGCGCGCCGATTCCCCCCGAGCCGACGAGATCCGTGGCGCGCGAGGGTGTGGCGGTGCCCGCGAGGAGGATGAGGAGTAACCCCCCTACGAAATTTCGGGACATGAGGTCTGGAGATCTCCCTGAAGGCGCCGGTGCGCCGGTGGAACCGGCTTTACGACTGGTAGTTCGCCAGTATACGGAGC
>DASXQO010000092.1:0-3232 GCA_036507115.1 Candidatus Eiseniibacteriota bacterium
GGTCTCAGCCACCGTACCGCCGCGCGATCGCGATTCCGAAGGCGATGTGGAGGCCGCCGAAGCCCAAGGCCATGAGCGGGTCGCCCCACGCCGCGGGGCCGTAGAGCGCGCACGCTCCGAGAAGGACGAAGCAAAGCCCCATGATCGGAACGATCGCGACCGAGAAGAGCCCGCCCGTGACGATTCCGGTTCCGTAGAGCGCGAGCCAGAGTCCCGGCAGCCGGTCGCCGGCTCCCGAGGAAAGCAGGGGCGGGGTCAGCAGCGCCCCGACGGCGATGGGAAGGCCGAAACTCACCGCGAACCTGCGGCTTGCCCCCGTGAAGAGCGGCAAGTCGGAGGCCCGCGCCTTGCGTGCGATCGCCCAGGCGGAAATGAGCAGGGCGAGGAGCGCTTCGGCGATCCACACCCCCACCCACCGGTCCCGTGAAGGCTGTCCCGCCGCGATCCACGCCGCGGCGAGCGCGGTCAGGCCAACGGCAGCCTGGCCCATTCCGGAAACGGCGGTGAAGGAACCGGCTCGCTCGATCGCCCCGCGGATGAAGGAGAGATTGTCGATCGCGCGGAGATGGAGCGGGACCGGTTCGGTGCGGGGCTTGGGAGGGTGATGCTTGCGCATCCGGTGATGCTAGGAACGGAGGCGCTCGCGGTCAAGGAAGGCTTTGCGGCTCAAAGTGCGGCGGGGCGACCGGCGCGACCGGCGCGGAGGGGAGAGTGCGCCGTCCGCGACCGGGCCCGTCCGTCGCGACCGGGTCCCCCCTACTCGTCTCCGTCCTCGTCCGAATTGTCGGCCTTGTCCGCCTTCTTGTCTTCCTTCTTCTCCTCGTCGTTGGAATCACAGTTCGAACGGGCCTCGTTGGGCCGGCGGAGAAAGATCGTCCCCTGGAAGGACTCCACCTGGAAACGGGCGCGGCCCGTGCCGAGGGTCGTCTGGAACCGCTTGGACTTGATCTTCTTCAGCGTGACCGGGAAACTCGAGTCGATGCCGCCGCTGAACGTGGAGAGCGAGAGCGTGGCGTTGGATTTTTCGGGCATCACGACGTCGATGCAGCCGTTGTGGGTGGCGAATCGGTAGTACCCGACGTCGGAGATCTGGCCCTCGAACATGACGGGGCCGTTGACGGTGGACGCTTCGACCGAATCGGACTCGGCGCCTTCGATCACGATCCCTCCGTTCACCGATTCCGCAAAAATCGGGCCCACCACATTCATGACATGCACCGCCTGATTGACGGAGCTGGCCTCGACGCGTCCACGCATTCCCTGGGCGGTGACCTCCCCCTGGATGGAGCTGATCGAGACGAATCCCCGGCTTCCCTTGACCGTGATGTCCCCTTGGATGGTCTCTGCGCGGACCTCGCCGTGGGAATCCTCCACGTCGATGTCGGTGTTCACCCCGGAGAGCTCGAGCTTCATCCACCGGGGGGCTGTGATGCGGTATCGGACCGTGGCCGGCACCCACCGGCGCGACTTCACCTTGAGCTGTATCGCCGATCCGGTCCTCACGATCATGACGCGGTCGCGCAGCGAGTGGTCGGCCGCGATCTTGATCGCGTCCTTGTCCCAGGTCTTCACGGTGATGGCGCCGCCGAAATTCTCGATCTCCAGCGCGATGCCCGGGCGGACGGAGATGGTGGTGTCGGGCTGGGGAACCAGGTCCTCGCCGGACTCCTCCGAATCGTTGGGCTCGTCGTCGAAGGCGCCGGCCCAGGCGGCGGGGGGCGGAACGAAGGAGATCGCGAGGACCATGGCCGCGAGGGCTGCGAGCATTACCGGGATCCCTCCGGTCCGGACGCACTGGCGAGAATCGTGGCGCGCTGGAGAAGCTCGACCTTGCGGCGCATCGTCTCCGCGAGGTGCTCCTTGACGTAGGTGTTGGCGGGATCCGCCGCGAGCGCGCGCTTTGCCTGATCGATCGCGAGATCGATGATGGTCAGGTTCGCTTCCAGCGCGCGGATGGTCGCGGGATCGAGGCGATGGCGCTCCTTCGCGAGCGCTTTGCGAAGCTCGGAGATCGCTTCCTCGTGTGGGGACCCGGGCGTGAGCGGGGCGGTCACCGCCTCGGCCCCGGTCCGCGCCGCCGGCACCGCGGACCCCTCGGGGGGCGTGGTCTCGCCCTCGGCCAGCGGGGCCGGGCCCGGAGCGCTGTCTCGCGCCGTCGGGGATTCCGGCGCGCGGGTAACGGACATCTGGGGAGCGGGGGACCGGGACTCCTGTCGCTTGAGCACCGCGAAGACGGAGCCCCCGGAGAGGATCGCGATCCCGACGCAGGCGGCGACCAGCTCGGGGAGCGAGAAGGAGAACCGCGCGCCGCGACGGCCGCCGTGTACGCGCCGAGGCGCGGCAGCTTCCGCCGGAGAGGAAAACCTCCGCGCCTCCGCGATGGCCGCCTCGATGCGGGACCAGAGAGCGGCCGGGACCGGCGCGTCTTTCAATTCCCCGGCGCGCGCGCGGACCCTCTTCAGATCGGCGAGCAGGGCCACGCACTCCGGGCATCCCAGAAGATGCGCTTCGAGCGTTTGCCGGTCGGAGCGGTCGAGTTCCTCGTCCAGGTATTCGGAAAGTCGATCCAACCAAGGGTCGTGCATCACGTCACTCCCGTCATCGCGTCAGGTGTTTGCGCAAGATGATCCGCGCCCGGTGAAGTTGTGCCTTGGAAGTACCGGATGAGATCCCCAGCATCGTCGCGATCTCCTCGTGCTGGTAGCCTTCCACGTCGTAGAGCACGAATACCGTCTTTGCTCCCTCGGGCAACCGCTCGATCGCCCGCTCGAAGTCCAATCCCAGGTCCGAGGCGCCCGGGCGTGCCGGAATGGAGTCCAGGATTCCCTCCTCGTCGCGGATTCGCCCTTGCTCGGTACGGAGCGCCGCCCGGCGCGCGAGTATCACGTTGATGGCGAGCCGGTGGAGCCACGTCCCGAAGGCGGATTCCCCGCGGAACGTGCCGAGCTTTTCCCAGGCTCTCAGAAAGATGTCCTGGGTGATGTCCACCGCCGATTCGCCCGTCGTCATGCGGCGCGCCAGATTGAAGATACGGGCCGAGTGCCCCCCGTAGAGGCGCGCGAAAGCGCGGACGTCCCCCCCGGCGGCAAGGGCCACGTCCTCTCGCTCTTCGCTTCTCGTAGGCGTTGCCTCCGAGTCCTGGCTCGGTGTCATGATCCCGCCGACCGAGTAGTTCATTCGCACCGTTGGATAGAAAAGGGGCGCTTGGGGTTGGAACCGCCCCGAGGGGCCA
>DASXQO010000093.1:0-6436 GCA_036507115.1 Candidatus Eiseniibacteriota bacterium
GACGCGCTCGATTCCGGATCCGCGCGCCAGCGCTTCATCCGGGAGGCTCAACTCGCCGCCACGCTGAACCACCCGAACATCGTCACCATCTACGAGGTCGAGGAGGCGGACGGGTACCACTTCATCGCGATGGAATTCGTCGAGGGGGAGACGCTGCGCGCACGGATCGCGCGCGGCCCGCTCGGTCTCGACGAGCTCGTCCGGATCGGCGCGGATGTGGCGGAGGCGCTCGACGCGGCGCACGCGCTGGGTCTCATCCACCGCGACATCAAGCCCGCGAACATCCTCCTCGCCCGCTCGGGGCGCGCCAAGGTTGCGGATTTCGGACTTGCGAAGCGATTGGAGGGCGAGCCGGGTCCGGTCTCGCCGGCGGTTACCGTGAGCGATCTGACACAGGCCGGGGCCGTGGCGGGCACCGTCTCCTACATGTCGCCCGAACAGACACGCGGGGACACGCTCGACCCGAGGTCGGACCTTTTCTCCCTGGGGGTCGTGCTCTATGAGGCCGCGACGGGGCGCATCCCGTTCGAGGGGCCCAGCGCCCTCGCCGTGATCCACGAGATCGCCCTCGTGGAGCCTCCCGCTCCGAGCCGCGTTCGACAGGGTCTTCCCCGCGCTCTCGACGGAATCGTGCTGCGCGCGATGGCGAAGGACCGCGAGCATCGTTACCCGCGCGGCTCGGACATCGCGGCGGCGCTGCGCTCGCTGCTGGAAGGACCGACTGTAATCGTGGACACGCCGGACGGCGCGCAGCCCCTCGCGGCGCGCGTCCCGAATAATCTTCCCGTCTCCCTCACGAGCTTCGTCGGGCGCCAGGACGAGATGGAGGAGGTGGGCCGCCTCCTCAAGACGGCGCGGCTCGTCACGCTTCTCGGTTCGGGAGGGTGCGGGAAGACACGTCTCGCGATCCAGGTCGCACGAAACCTCCTCGAGAGCTATCCCGACGGAGCCTGGATCGTGGAGCTGGCCGCCCTCTCCGATCCGGCGCTCGTGCCGCAGAGCGTGGCCGTCGCTCTGGGCCTGCGCGAAGAGTCCGGCCGGCCGCTGGTCGAGACCGTGGCGGAGCACATCGCCTCGCGTTCCCTGCTTCTCGTCCTCGACAACTGCGAGCATTTGACTGCAGCCTGCGCCTCGCTGGCCCATGCGATTCTCGCCGCGGGACCCGGCGTTCGTGTCCTGGCGACGAGCCGGCAGGCGCTCGGTGTGCCCGGCGAGACCCTTTGGCGCATTCCGTCGCTCACCGTTCCGGATCCAGGCGGCGCCCCGCTCCCGAGGCAGGCTCTGAGCCGCTACGAGGCGGTGCGGCTCTTCCTGGATCGAGCCACCGCGGCGCAACCCACCTTCGCGCTCACGGACCAGAACGCGTGGACCGTGGCGCAGATCTGCGGCCGCCTGGACGGGATCCCGCTCGCGATCGAGCTCGCGGCGGCGCGGGTCAAGGTGCTCCCGGTGCCGCAGATCCTGGGAAGGCTCGAGGACCGCTTCCGGCTCCTCACCTCCGGAAGCACGGCGACCCTGCAGCGTCAGCAGACGCTGCGCGCCGCGGTCGACTGGAGCTACGACCTGCTGGAGAGCAGAGAGCAGCAACTGTTACAGCGGGTCAGCGTGTTCGCTGGGGGTCTCTCGCTCGAGGGCGCGGAGGCCGTCTGTTCCGGCGACGGGATCGGGGAAGAGGAGATCCTGGACCTACTCGCCCACCTGGTCGACAAGTCGCTCCTCACTCCCGAGGAGGGGTGCGAGGGCACCGCGCGGTACCGGCTCCTCGAGACCTTGCGCGCGTATGGGAAGGAACGGCTTCAGCACGCGGGAGGATGGGACGCGTATGTCGGACGCCACGGCGAGTTCTATCGCGCTCTGGCGGAGCGGGTGGAGCCCGAGCTGCTCGGACCGGAGCAGGCGTCCTGGCTCAATCGCCTCGAGGAGGAACACGACAATTTCCGGCAGTCGATCGAAATGGCCCACGAGAGCGGCGATCAAGCGCGAGCTCTCTCCCTGTGCGGGAGCCTGTGGCGATTCTGGTGGATTCGCGGCCTCTGGCAGGAAGGCAACCGCCGGCTCACCAAGGCGCTGGATTTCCCCGGTGCGCTCGCCCGTCAGCCGGCGCGCGCCAGGGCGCTCCACGGAGCCGCGGTCCTTGCACGCGGTCTCGGCGACTACACGACCTCCCACGAGCGGATCGAAGCGTGCATTTCCATCGCGCGCGAGGCAGGGGACCGCGAGGGGCTCGCGTGGTCTCTCAAGGAGCTCGGGAATCTCGCGTACATGAAAGGCGACCATACTGCCGCGAAATCCGCGTACGAGGAAAGCCTGGTCCACTGTCGCGCGATCGACGACCGACATGGAATCGCCGCCGTGCTCCACAACCTCGGGAGCGTGGCGCTGGGTCAGGAGGACTACTCGCAGGCGCGCCGGTTCTACGAGGAGTCCCTCACGCTCGAGCGCGAGCTGGGGGATCGGACCGGCGAGGCGATCACGCTGAACGGGCTGGGCACGGCCGCCCGCGCGCAAGGGGACGACGCGGCGGCCCACGTCTACCACGACCAAGGTTTAGCTCTTCAACGGGAGCTCGGGGAGCGGTCGGGGATCGCGTATTCACTCGGGGAGCTTGGGCTCCTGGCGGCGAACGCTCACGAGTTCCCGCGGGCCCGCGCGTACCTCAAGGAGAGCTTGGAGATCCTCCGCGAGCTGGGCGATCGGCAGGGAATGGTGGACGCCTTGGAGCGCTGCGCTGCCCTCGAGTTCCGACAGGATCAACCGGAGCGCGCGCTCACGCTGTACGGCGCCTCCCGCGCGCTGCGAGAAACGCTGGGAGTCGAGCCGATGCCCGAGGATCAGCGGCGGATTCAGGAGGATCTGGGAACGCTCTGGGATGAGGTCGGAGCGGATGGAGCCGCCGCGGTCTTTTCGAAGGGCCGCGCCATGTCGCTCGAGAGGGCATTCGATCTGGCCATCGGAGGACTTTTGTGATATGATCCTGATCAGTTGATCTCCTGTTCCGGGGCGCGGAACATTGCGAGGTTCGTATGGACCTGTGTATTCGGCCTCCCCTCACTCGCGCCCGGCTACGACGACCCTCCCGGCTCCGGCTCCACGTAAGCCCCCGTCCGGCAATCCTATCGTTCGCGGCGCTTCTGATCGCGCTCCTCTCGCCGGGGCGAGCAGACGCTGCGGAGCGGATCAAGGTCGCGACCACCGGCAGCGGCGACGGAACCGGAACGACGTCTTCGGCGGCGATCTCCGGAACCCTCATTCGATCCGCGAGCGCGACCACGAGCTGGTACCTCTATCCCGGCGCGTGCATCGATCGAGCGAACGGGACGTGGAGCCCCAGATCGAGCCCGGTTGCCGACTCACTCAACAGCTACGCATCCGGCTCATCCGGGCCCTACACCATCGAGGACCACACGCTCAGGGAAATCCTCTGGCAAGTTTCGGACAACGCGACCTGCTCGCCGGGCGTGTCCTGCCCGCCCGCGCTCAGCGGGACTCGGATGCTTTGGTGCGGGAAGCACGACCCGGGATGGGCCGTGCGACTTGGATATCCGAACTTCACGTACCAGATTCTCTACTTGGATACGGGCACGACTCGCGTCCTATCGTCCACCACGACGGTCGACAGCGTTACCGTGACCTCCGCGGGGCTCTTCGGTCCTGTCTTCGTGGGTATGTCGGTTTCGGGAACCGGGATCCCGAGCGGGACCACGGTCACGGCCAAGGCTAGCGCGAGCTCGATCACCATCTCGCAGGCGGCCACGGTGACCGGCACCAACAGCCTCACATACGATGGCGGCCACGCTGCGAACTACAGCCTGACCCTCACCTACAACATCAGCAGCGAGTCGAGCTACGACAACGTGTTCCTGATCGGAGGCGGCGACAGTCTCCGTGACCCGATCGGGAATTCCCGCGCGATCCTCGACAACATCATCGCCTCGGGCGCAGGCGGCAACGCGAAGGTTCTGGTCCGCTGGATCGGGAGCGTCACGCCGTCCTCTCCGGGCGCCACGGGCGGCAACACGACCGTTGCGCCGGTTACGGTCCAAGGGAATCCGTCGGGATCGCCTTCGACGGTAACGGGGGCATCCTTCACGATCGAAGCGCAGCACCGCGCGCTCTACATCGTGTTCGTAACCGACTGTTTCAACTCCTCCGAAGACGGGCTCTGGCCGGACGGCAACGGCCTCCAGCTCGACAATCTGGCGACGAGCGATAACGGCTCCCATTACACGGATGAGGTGTCTTCCGGCGGCACCGACGCCTTCGGCGGAAACGTCATCAAGGGATCGCCGGGCGCTCCGCTCATCTCGGCCCGGGTCCCGCCGGGGGTCGGCCAACTCTGGAAGCTGGTAGCGGGAAGCAGCCTCCCGACGCCCGACACCTGCACCCCCAAAAACTCGGTCACGGATCTCGTCTTCATGGGCGGTGACGGCACGACCTTCCACACGGTCCCGAACGAGGCGACTTCCATTGTTTCCTGCACCTTCCCGATCCCGCCGGGCGTGGCAAGCGTTCAGGCGATGTATTCCGAGTATCTGGACCTGCCCGCGTATTCGGGATTCGTCCAGTTCGCCGAGTATCGATATTTCCGCGGCGGAACTTGGTCTCGTTGGAGAAATATGGACGGGGGTGGGACGCGGCGCGTCGATGGGGGTCAGGCTTGGGGCACCATCGCCTCTGAATTGGCGGAGGCTGCTCAGGCCGATTCGGTTCAGCTTCGTTATTCTATTCGCTGCGTGCCGGAGCTGGCGGCCGACCTCCAGAACTGCGGAGACCTCATCTACGGCGTGCTCTATGACAACCTCCGGCTTCAAGTGATCACCGGAGGCTCGTCCCCGATCTTTGCGATCTACCCTGGTTTCATCGCGCAATCGACCTTTGTGGACGGCACGATCGGCGGGACCGGCTGCAACGCCGCTACAGTCGCTGCGGGCCAATGCTGGCCAGGCGTTCGGGGGTCCGATACCGGGCCGCCCTCCGCCGTTCACGACAACTTCAATTGCCCCCTCGGCGACTCGATCGCGTTCTCGATCTTTTCGGGGCTGCGCGCGGGTGGCAAGGGGATCAACTGGCATCACGGGTTCAATCGTTCGGTGAACGCGGGCCTTACCGTCGCGCATACGAACCCGAACTTCGTGGCCGCCTTCGACAAGCCCCGGGTGATCTACCGCCTGTTCGACCCGGCCACGAAAACCTGGAGCCCGTTCGACTCGAGCGAGCTGGACGCGAACAGCGTGGCGATCTCGGGAACGGACACGATCCTGATCGACTCGAGATTCAGGATGAACTGGCCGCCGCGCGACAAGGTCGGCTTCTCGCTTCCCGGCGGTTTCAGCATCAACGGGAAGACGTCCTACAGTCAGTTGACGTTCCTGCCGCGCGGAACCCGGCTCCAGTACTATTGGAAGGCCGTCGATCTCAACGGCGGCACGTCCTATCAGTTCTCGTCGGACGTGCTCGCCCGGGAGGTTCAAGATCTACCGACTCTTCCGGGCAGCTCCATCCTGGCTCCGGACATCATCGAGTTCAACGTGCTTCCGAGCGCCTATTCGACCGTCGGCACAGCCGGGACTCTGGTAGCCGGCAGGACGAACACGCCGATCCTCAATCTGGACGGCGCGTACACCGCCTGGAGCTATTCCGTGGATCCCGTCACTCAAGCATTTCGGATGCTCGGAGTTCGCGCGGATCGTTATCGCATGCTTCAAGGCACGGAACAGGGCGGGAACGTGGGCGGGCACGAGCTCCTGGGAATCCGGCCCGGACGTCTGGCGAACTATTTTCCGAACACGGAGGAGTACGCGATCAGGGATTCGCTGGCGGCCTGGTATCGGATCCTGATCCAGTCCTCGCACCGGCGCGGCACCTTCTCCGTGATGGAGGAGTCCGATTCCAAGCTGGTCAAGGATTGGTGGGAGGCTCCTACCGGTACGGACGGCGGAGACCGGTGCCTCTTCGCAACGGGAAACGATTTCTTCAGCTCCCTCCTGAGCACCTCCGGTGTTCCGCACCCGCATCAGAACGCGTTGGGCACGCTGGTGTTCGGTGTGGCCGTGGCGGTGAACCAGTGGAACGGGGGCGGTTCGGTCCTCTTCCCGCAGATCCGGGACATGTTCGCGGATCCCGCAGCGGGTCCCGGTCTCGGCGCGCCCGGTGCCTACACCTACGTGGTGGACGGCGGCTGTCCGGGACCGGATCGTTTCGACGCTCTGACGAAGATCGGAAGCGCGGAAGCCCGGAATTCGGCCACGTACCAGACATTCCTTTCCGTGACAGACGTTGCAGGAGTCTCGTACATGACCGAGCGTGACGTGATGGGCGACCACGATCGGAACAAGGCTCTGGGTTACGGCTACTCGATCCAGTTCATCCGTCAGGGCGGCTCAAACCTTGTGGATCAGCGGGCGCAGGTGCTCTACAAGTTCCTGACGAGCTGCCG
>DASXQO010000094.1:0-5166 GCA_036507115.1 Candidatus Eiseniibacteriota bacterium
TACGTTTCGGTCAGCGCTTCGAAGAGCCAGCGTTCTTCGAGCGAATCCTCGATTTCCGGATGGCGCACGTAGGGGAGGTGCGCGTGGAGAAGGAAACAAAGATATCCGCTCGGCATCGGAGAGGTCCGCTCAGCGCGGAGACTTTCCCGGGGGCGCCGGCGGGGCCGGGGCGGGCTCCAGATAGCGCGCCGCGGAGCTCATCCCGCCGCCGGGAGCGCGGTCCGTGTGCGAGCGTTCGAGGAGCCAGGCCCTCGCCTCGGCGGTCAGATCCCACGCGCCTTCCTCCGCGCAGGCTCCCTCCGGGGGCACGGGCACCCACGAGGATCGAAGCAGCGATTCGAAGCCGGTTGGGAGCGAAAGCCCGAGCACGGCGCGGCATTCTCCGCCCGCCTGAGGAAGCTTCACGTACCATCGATCCCCTCCCAGGGCATCGGGAAGGTCCACGGTGGCCGAAACAGCATGCGGTGCGCTCTCCTCCGGCCGGCGTTCGATCGAGATCTGATACCGGAGCTTCCCCCCGCGATCGCGCGCCATGGCTTGCGCGCGTGCGTGAAGCGCGGGGGTCAACTCCCAGACCGCGAGCACGGAGCGTGGATCGCGGACGAGCAGGTAGAGGCGGTCCTCTCCGTACCGGCTGCCGCGAAGGGAGGATCGAGGCGGCTCGACGGCGGCCGGCAGCGCGGGCGCAAGGCGCTCCAGGGAATTCACGGGCGGGGTCTCCGTCAGTGGGAGATTACGAGGCGGCGCTTCAGCGCGGCTCCGTCGATTTCGATCGAGAGGAAATATAGGCCGCTCGGCAGCGCCGCGCCACCCGGAACTCGCCCGCTCCAGCTCCATTCGGCCGTGCCGGATGAAGGAACGGCGAGAGGCCATCGGGCTACTTGGCGCCCCTGAACATCGTGGACGGTTCCCCATCCGGAGCTTCCGGCTCTCGCCCTGAGGGTGAACCGGACCGGTCCCCCCGTCGGGGTCGGACCGAAGCGCAACGACAGCGCCGCCGCTCCCTGTCCCCCGCCGGCGCCCGCGGGCGATGAGGCCGCGCGCAGCGAGAGCACCGTGGTGCGGGGGCCGTAGCTCGGGAAGCCGTTCGAGTTCCAGGCAACCCACGAGACGGTGTATTCGCCCGGAGGGAGTGGAGGAATCGTCCCGATGAAGCCCTCGAGCCCCGCATCGAACACTCCGTCCTCGGGGGTGGCCCTGCTCCAAGGTCCCGCGTCGATCCGGTATACGACGGAGTCGACGGTCCCGAACGAGATCGTATCGCCGGCGAAGAAGCGGTATGGGTTCTGGTTCCAGAGCCCGATTTCGAGCGCCCGGCCCCGGAGCGTGATCGGCGACCCCGCGACTGCGCTGTAGTGCTCCGAATCGGGAAATGCTTCGGCCCGGGTCTCGAGCAGCTCGAAGATGCCGTTCTCGTTCCGGTCGTACCAGCCGATCTGCCGTTGCGTGTAGTCGCAGAGGCTGTCGGGCTGATTCGCATACATGAGACAACCCCGCCGATAGCCGCAGTACCCGGGAGCCGGAACGACCGAGTTGTAGTTGGGTTGGTTGAAGTAGCCTGTCGTGAGTTGGCATGCCCACCACCCGTTCGACGGAAAGTGCTCGTCCAGAGCCCAGAAGCTGTGCGCGATCTCGTGCCGGATGTAGAAGTCGAGCGTGGCGCTCGTGGTGTTGAGGTTGTTCACCAGCGCGACGAAGAACGGTCCTCCGAGCTTCGCGTGCGAGATAGACCCGTCCGGGAACGCCCCGTCGGGATCGGTGGCGTTCTGGACCGCGAAGAGGAGCACGCTCCACTGCGCGCCGAGCCGGGCGCGCGCGGCGTTCGCGGCGTCAAAGGTGAGCGTCGGGGTGTCGCTCCGGTAGCCGAGGAAACCGGTCAGCACGTCCTGGATCCAGTTGTCCTCCTCGGCGACCGTCCGGTCGATCGGCTCGTACCGGGTCGCGAGCCCCGGATGCACTTCGATTGCGAAGGTGACCGGGATGCCGCGCTGGGCCGCGAACATGCTCCAGCCCGAGAGGCCCCGCACGGCGGCGCGGACGACCGAATCGCGGAGCGCGGGAGTCCAATCGTAACGGTTCGGATCGGTCGTGCCGTCACTCTCCGGGAAGAGGATCGAGACGGCGATCCTCCCGATCATGAATTCACTCGTGTCGGTCCAGCGCGCGCCGAAGGGCAACCCCCGGAGGGTCCCGGCTTGAGTGAGGCGGCGTGACGGGAACACCGGCCGGTCCTGGAGCGCGGGGGGAAACACATCCTCGCGCCCCCCGAACGGGTCGGATTCGAAGACGTCCGGCGTTAAGGATGCGCGCCGTGCGGGCGCGGGTGCGGAGCCGGCCGCCGACGGCCCGGCGGGGGCCGCGTCGCGAAACGCGCACCCCGCGGGCAGCATGGATCGGCCGATGTTCTCGTCCCGCACGTAATACGCGTGCGGCGGCAGCGCGACCGCGACATGGAAACCCGCACGCTCGAGCCCGTCGAGGGTCGACGCGGGATCCGCGGATGCTTCGGCCCAGACGAGCCTCACTCCCGGGGGCGAAGGCATCGAGGCGACCGAGGACGCCGCGTCCCAGATGTTGAGATCGGACGCGTCCGCCGGCGGCGCGATCCCCGGAGCGGACGGAACCCAGAGGAACGCCGCCGCGAGCGCGGATCTAGCGAAGCCGCACGAGACGAACCGCATGGCGCTCCCCTCCCGATTCCGCGACAAACCAGTAGACCCCGCTCGCGACCGCCCGGCCGCGCGAGTCCGACCCGCCCCACCGCAAGAAAAGCCTACCCCCTCCTGCATCTCCATCATATACGCGCGCGACGAGCGTACCACGGGCATCGAGAACGTAGGCGCGCACACGGGCCCCCGCCTGGGGGGGCACCTCGACCGGCACACCCAGGACGCCGGAGAAGGGATTCGGTCTCGCCGGACCGATCCGCATGCGGTTCGGAGGCGCGGGCGCGGGCTCCGGGGGCGGAGGCGGGAGGTCGTCGATCGCGGTCGGAGTCAGCCCGATCACGCGCGCGAGGATGTCCGAGCCGCTCGAGGTCGAGCGCAGATCCACCCAGACGATGATCGTATGGCCGGCGGCGTCCATGCCGATTGTTGGATCGAACTGGTCCGCCAGCCCGGGGTCCTCGTCGACGCGGACCGATCCGGTGACGGGATTCACACCCGCCTGGAGCACTCGCATCCAGATGCTCCAATTGCCGTCCCGTCTTTCCTGCCAGGTCACCACGGAGCGGGAATCCAGGAGAACGATCGCGGGCAGGGTGCGCGCGCCCGCGAAGCCGGGATCCCCGATTTCCAGCACGGGCCCGAGCGGCACGAGACCCGACGTCAGCGCGAGCTGGTAGACCGCGCCGAGTCCGGACGCGCCCAAACCCTGCCACACGACCTCGAGACGCCCGTCCACGGAAGAGACCGCGAGCTTCGGATCCTGCTTCGGACCTCCGAAACCGACCGCCACCTCGACCGGGAAGCCGTCCGGGTCGAGCGACGAATCGAGGTGCGCGAGCCAGAGCCTCTGGTCCGCCGACGCCCCCTCAGCGTACAGCAGCCAGTAGCCGGTCGCGAACTCGTCCGCCGCCAGGTCGCACGCGAACGGCGGATCGAGAGGCTCCGCGGCGAGCAGCGGATGGTTCATGCCCAGACGCGCCCCCGCGCCGGAGAGCCGCTGGCCGTAGATCCGAGGATTCGAATCGCGCGAGTCGATCCACGCGACCGCGAACTCCCCGCCGCGCGCCGCAACCACGGGATCGGCCTGCGCGCTCTGGAGCAAGTCGCTGATCCAGAAGCTTGCCGCGGGGCTCTCCCCCACCGAAAGGAACAGGAATCCACGGATCTCGCCCGCGTCCGAATCGCGCGTCACCTGAGCCGCGGCGAGCGCGGTTCCGCCCGCGGACACCGCCGCATTGCTCGCGACGGGACGAGACACCCCCGTATCGTGATAGAGCTGCATGTTGGGCCCGTCACGCCCGCCGTTGGCGCCGATCCACTGCCCGAACAGGTCGTTGGATCCGTTCCGGCGGTCGATCCACGTCAGCATGTACGCGCCGACCCCGCGACCCATGCGCGGCCCCCACTGGTCGAACCGGGCCGCGTCGTCGTTCATCTGCTTGTCGAGCCCTCTGTGGGTCCCGTTCGGCAAATAGGAGATCGCGTAGATGTCCGGCGCGATGCCGCCCCGCGTGTCCTCCCACGTGGCGAGGAACGCGTCGCGTCCATCCCAGACGGCGCTCGGCGTCCCCTGTCTTCCCGGGGTGCTCGCATTCACGCGGAAATTGGCGCCGGGGGGCGAGACATCATAGGGCACCCGCGCAGAGAAGACGTTCGCGTCCAGCCCGAACCCCCCGCGCTGATCCTCCCAAAAGAGATACGCGCCTCCCGGACCCGCGGCCCCGCGGACGTTTCTCTGATTTCTCCCGAGCGGGTCGTCGTTCACCCTCACATTGACGCCGACGAGCGAGCGGTCGGCGCCGTACCGCTGCGCGTAGACGTCACCCGGATCGGTCGATACGCCCAGTCTCCTGTCGATCCACGACACAACAAATCCTAGCGACGGGTCCGCGACGACGGCGGGCGAAGCATTCTGCTGCGCGCCCGAGGTGGAGTTGACCTTGAAGTTGCCGCCGATGAGATTCCCCGCGGAATCGATCCACTGGCCATAGAGATCGAAGGTTGCCCCGAAAACGGACCCTCCTTCCCTGCCGTCGAGCCACGCGACGAGGGTGAGGCCGGCGGCGTTCACGGCCGCCACCGGCTCGCCCTGAAAGCTCCCACCCGGCACGGGATCGGGAGAGATGAGGAAGTTGGGGCCGAGCGAGGCCCCATTCTCGTTCCGGTACGAGCCGTAGATGTCCGACTGTCCCGTTCGCTGGTCGCCCCACACGATGAGGTACCGGTCCGGGCCGACCGTCGCGATGCGCGGAGTTCTCTGTTCGCTGAATCCGGCATCGTCGTTGATGCGCAGATTCGGCGTCGTCCGGAAGCCGAGCGAGTCGAGCGCCGCCCCGTAGATGTCGGGGTTCCCCGCGCGGCTGTCTTCCCAGACACAGAAGATCGTCCCGGTCGGACTCGACGCGAGGTCGGGCAAGCCCTGCATCGCTCCGGGACCGTCGTCGTTGATCCGGCGATTCACGGTCGATCCCAGCGTGAGCGGATCGCGGACGGTCAG
>DASXQO010000095.1:0-13949 GCA_036507115.1 Candidatus Eiseniibacteriota bacterium
GCTGTCCTTCCCGAGTCCTACCGCTCCCAATCGCGCCCGCACGGGGAAGGCTCCGCGGCGCGAGGTCGCCTCCAATTCGAGGAGCCCGTCGTCCGCGGCGGCGTTCCCCGACCAGGAGCGCCACGTAAGACGCGCGCGTGAATCGGATCCGAGCGTCTCCACGAGGAGCTCCGCGGCGACTTTTCTCACGGTCCACGAGCGGTAGCGCCACCGCGCCGATACCAGCACGGCTTCGCCGCGCGCGGTTGCTTCCCCGAGAAAGGCGCGCCCGACACTCCCCCCGACCGCTTCGACGGCCACGCTTCGACCCCGGCCGCGGCGGACCACGGTGATGGAGACGCAGCGCGCTGGATCGGGCGCATCGGCTCCCCGAGCCTCGGCGGCCTGCGTACTGCCGGCTGCGCCGATCGCCGCCGAGACCCCCGTCCTTCCGCGCACGATGCCGAGCCCGGCTCCGCAGATCGGATCACGGGATCCGCTCCGGATTCCGGCGAATGCCCAGGCTGAGGCGGCGCCGCGCAACACGATGGCGCCTCCGTCGAGAGCCCCGGCCGAGGCTCCCAGCGATGGCGCGGCGGCGATCGCGCCCGACCTCGGGACCGGGACCCGCCGCCCGCTTTGGGTGATCCTCATCGCCTCCGCGAAGAGAGGCGGCGCGCGCGAGACGCTCACGCGCCCGCCCGCGAGAGCCAGGCGGTCGCTTCCCACGGTCATCCGGGCCCCGGGCGCGTACCGCCCCTCTTCGTGGAGAAAACCCAGCTCGCCGCTGAGTCCGCGGCCTTCTCCCAGAATCGCGATCCGGCGCATCTCGAATCGCCCGCGCGTGATGGCGCCGCGCAGGAGCGCGCCCGACCGGAACCCCGGCTTCTCCTCCTCGAGGGCTTCCGTGCTCTCGAGGTCCTCCTCGGGAACCGGGAGCCACCGGTCTTCCGCCTCCACGGTATCCGGTTCGGCGATCGGTCGAGCCGCTGCGATCGGCTGAGCCGCCGCCGGCGCCTCAGCCGCCGCCGTCGAGTCCACCGGAGCAGCCGCGGCCGGAGTCGCCACCAACGTGACGATCGGAATCAAGACCGGGAATCCCGAACGCTGCCCGAAATCCGCCAGGGGAGTGTGACGGCGCATGATAGCAGAGGGCCTGGGGACCAACAACGCCACCCTGTCGGGAGGCCTGCCGACAGCGCCGCCACCGTGCGTCGCAGCGACAAACCGAACGAAGCGAGCGATTTCCCTGGAAATGCATGTCCGAATTCGATATAATGTTTGTTGCCGCTTCCAAAAAGCAGTCCATGTCGCGAGGCGGTGGTGGCATTCATCCAGCATACGAGGTCTCCCCGAGGCGACATGCCCAGCCCCGTGCCGGTCTGTTCCCAGCCGTCCCGCCGCTCCCTGTCGGATCCACGCCTCGGCACACCCACGATTTCGATCTTCGCCCCCGTGTTTCGTCCTTCGTGTCCCGAGCGATCCATGCGGAAGGAGTTTCCCTATGCGACGTAGTGCTACCGCGCTGCTTTCTTCCCTTCTCGTATCGGTTTTCACCCTCAGCAGCGCCGGAGCTGCGTCGCAGGTCGCGCCGCCCCCGAGCCAGACGATCCCCGCGGGCGTCGTCCCGACCCAGATCCCCGAGGGAGGGCCGTCGCTCACAGGCCCCCCGCGCGCGGGGCGGTCGTTGCGCACCGCGACCGTCGGGGAGACCGTCTGGGTTTTCGTGGACAGCCTCGAGACCCGCACGAGCCCCAACAACGAGGGCGGCTGGACCCATTACGACGCGTCGGCGAAGCCGACCGCGTGGAACATCGGCACGTTCCTCGGGTGCCAGAATAACTCGTGGTGGTGCGGGCGCATCGATTCCTCCTGGACCTTCGATACGAACCGGGCGGGATACGACAACGACTGGATCCAGGACCTCTCCAACAATTTCCCCACGAGCGCGATTCCTCCCGGCACGCCCGTGACGCTGAGCTTCAGGCACCACTTCGACGCCGAACCGGCCTACGACTTCGGCCACGTCGATATAGGCGACCTCACCGATATCTGGGTGGAGGTGGCTTCTTTTACCGGAAAGGTCCCGAACAGCTCTCTCTGCGACACCTTCACGGTGATCATCCCCGACTCCATCGTCGCCAAGTGGCGCGCCGGGAGCCCGGAGAACCCCACGCCCCTCCCGGTGCCGTTCCGGTTCCGGTTCACGAGCGACGTTGCCTACTCCTCGGCGGACGGGCTTTACGACGGGGACGGCTGGATCATCGACAACGTCACCGTCAAGGCGGGAGCCAACGTCGTCTTCTTCGACAACGCGGAAGGCGGGATGGGGAGCTGGCAGCGGACCACGAGCCCAGGTGTCGGGGACTACTTCTATCTCCAGCGCAACGTCGTCACCGAGGACGTGTGCGCCGCGAACCAGTCCAAGGTCTGGACCGACTGGAACCCGATCTTTCAATCGCTCGTGCCGGGCCTCGACAACTTCGTCGTGACCCCGCCCGTCTACATCAACAGACCCAGCTCGGTCTTCGTCAACTTCGACGTGTACCGAAACCTCCCGCTCAACTCATGTTTCTACTATCACCTGAATTACCGCACCAAGAATACCGGCGCCACCCTGTGGGGACCGTGGATCGATCCGACCTTCTTCGTCTACTACGGGGGGAGCAAAGACTGGGCCCGCCAGCTGATCTCGCTTGCCAGCGCGGGCGGTAAGGACTCGATCCAGGTGCAACTCGGGCTCCGCGACTACTCCGCCATCTTCTGCGGCGGCGTCTCCACGTCGGCAAACACCTACGCCCTGTTCGACAACATCGCGATCGGCGTCATCGGGCAAGCGCCGCCGGGCTTCGTCGTCCGCGACATCGATCTTTTCAACGACACGTTCCAGACCACGCCCTTCTTCCGGGACGACAATTTCAACTCGCCGATCGGTGACAGCGCGGTCGTCCAAGTCAGCGCGTCGAAGGGATACAAGAACGGATTCATGTATTACCGATTGAACGGCGGATCCTTCAATTCGGTGCCGCTCCAGAAGAGCCTGCCGGCGCTCCCGACCCACTACTTCGCCGACGTTCCGCCCGGGAGCTACCCGGCCAATACGACCATCGAGTATTACTTCGCGGCCACCGACAGTCTGAACGCAACCGCCTACTACCCGGCCGACGCGATCACGAACCAGCGCTATCGCTCGGCCTCGATCCTGCCGGTGAAAACCGCGATCAATCTGCCCCTGGGGTGCACCGACAGCCTCGCCTCGATCCTGTTCGTGAACCACTTCGTCGGACGCGAGCCGGTGAACTACTTCGGGTCGGCATTGACCTCGCTCGGATTCAAGTACGACACCTGGGAAGTGAACGGGCCAACGAGCGGGATCGGAAACTGCATCGGAGGCTCGGATCCGGCCGACGAGCAGTACCACTGGCCGGTGACCGACGTCGGAAAGCTGCTCCAATACTCCACGATCATCTGGCACTCGGGAGATCTCTCCGCGTTCACCATCACGCGTGAGGATCAGGCGGTGATCCAATCCTGGATCCAGCAGCCCGGGAAGAACAGGAACTTCTGGCTTTCCGGGGACGATGTGGGATTCGATCTCATGTCCAACAACGGCGCGAACAACTACAACAGCTTCGTGGGATTCACCTGCGGGGCTCTCTGGTTGCGGAACATCTGGGAGAACGCCCCACAGGACACGCTCCATCCGATCGTCAAGGGAACGAACGGCGGTCCGGCGGCGGGCCGGTTCATGCACCTGAACGGCGGCTGCCCCATCGTGAACGCGTTCGATCTGTACGTCCTTTCCTCGACGGGGAACGCCGGCAAATCCGGCCTCCTGATGACCTATCCGAACAGCTTCGCGGCCGCGACGCGGTACGCCACCGACTACAACACGTTCAGCACGACCGACAGCGCCCGCGTGGTCCTCGGCGGCTTCGGCTTCAATTGGATCGAGGAAGGGGGCGAGCGGCTCAACCTCGCCAAGCAGGTCGTCCAGAATTACTTCAAGGAAGCGAATTGCTACGTCGCTTCCGGAGTCGAGGAAGGCGGAGGGATCGAGGCACCTTCCCTCCGGAACAGCCTCAGGCAGAACATGCCGAATCCGTTCAACCCCGAGACCGCGATTCGCTACACCGTCGCGCGCGCGGGCCCGGTGGCGCTCCGCATCTACAACGTGAGCGGAGCGCTGGTCCGCACGCTGGTGGATCGCGTGCAGGTCGCCGGGGATCATGTCGAGCGTTGGAACGGTACGGATGATCACGGACGCCCGCTTCCGAGCGGCGCCTACTTCTACCGGATCGAGTCCGAGGGATTCCTGGAGTCGAAGAAGCTCATTCTGTTGAGGTAGCGCTCCCCGCTCCGGGTAGCTTCCTTCATCTGAATCGCGGCGGCCCGCCTTCGTGGCGGGCCGCTCTGTTTTCCCGCGCACGAGGCCCAGACGCAAGGCGGTGATCGTCCCGCCGAAAGCGTAGTCGAGCCTTCCCCACGTCGCTTCCAAGCTCCCGATCCGGACAGAGAGCGAAAGGCCGATCCTCCCGGGCGCGCTGCCCCGGCCGAGGCGCAGGCGCGCGGCTTCGCCGAGCGGGATCTCCAGCGCAACGCGGGGGTCGTGCGTCGCGTCGGACTCCCAGCGGTCGAGGATCGCGAGGACGGCCGCGTTCGCGCGGATCGCTGCGCCGATCTCGAACGAGGCCGACACGCCGGCGCGGTCGAGGGGCGGGGTCCGGAGAAACCGGTCCGCGCCTGCCCACGCCTCGATGCGACTCCCCAGGGCGCCGCGCGCGAGCCCCCCCAGCGTCCACCCGCCCGCGCGCTCCGTGCCGGCTGAATGGAATTCGAGCCGCTCGATCCGCAGAGCGAGGGATACAGGGTGCGTGGCCCGCTCCCCGACCCTGAGACGCGCGGAGGATTCCCGCGCGCCCGGACCCGACAGCGTGACGTAATCGATCCGGGCCGAGCGGCCCCGTCCCTGAAAGGACACGTCGAGCTGGTTGAGCGCAAGCCCGTCGGCGTCGAAGAGCGAGACGCGTGTCGCGCCCGCGCGCCACGCCGCGCCGCGAGGCTCTTCATCGAACGGCATCCACGCGCCGTCCGTGGAGGCGGCGCCCAGGAACGCCGGGCCGGCATCGCGCAATTCGAACGCGGCCCGCGCCGGGACCGGAAATGCAGCGCCCAGGAACATCGCGACCGTGACGACGCTCAGCGGCCTCATCGATCCAACACCGTGAGCGCGAGATTTCCGCTCCTCACGGGTTCACTTCCGTCGGGCATCGTCTCGGCGCGCACGACGTAGGTCCCGGCCGGCACGGGATCGCCCGCGTCGTCCCGTCCGTCCCATACGAATGCTGCTTCCCCCTGGACCCGTTGGCCCTCGACGAGGCGCCGCCGCGGCCTCCCCAGAAGATCGTGGACCAGGACACGGATCCGGTGTCCGCGCGCGGCCTCGCCGAAGGCGAGCACGAGCGGCGCGACGGAAGACCCCGGCAGCCGGCGAAGGACGCGGGACCCCGCGAGGAGTAGCCCACCTGCCGGGGCGGCGTCTCTCGGTGGGACTTGCATCGAGTTGGGGCGCCCGGGGGTTCCCCCTCGGGGATCGATCGACTCCGACCAGGAATTCTGCGACGCGCTGGGGAGAGCGGCCCCCAAACGCTCGATGGATCCTTCGCGCTCGGCGTACTCCGAACGATAGGGAACCGCGTCGGAGGGCGCTCCGAGCGAATCCACGACGCGGACGCGGTCCGCGAACCCGTCCTCTCCGTCCGTGTCGTTCAGCGCCGCCCATCCGCCTCGGCATCCGAGCACCACGCTCTCGGGCAGCGCGTAGGAGGCGCGCACGAGCCCGGGCGATTGTGCCACGACGAAGACCTCTCCCCTCCGCGCCGAGCGCCGGATCAGCCCTCGGTCGATCGCGTAGGCACGACCGCCCGCGTCCGAGAGCGCGAAGAGGCCGACGTCGGGCACCTCCTCGCGCGCGAGAAGTTCCACCCACTCCCCTGCGCCTCGATCCCGGAAGGCGACCTCATGGACGGCGAGCGGACCGGCGGTGGAGCGCGACGCGACCGTCGCCGTGTCCGCGATCATGGGCTCGGAGGGCACTCCCTCCGGGCCGAGATCGCCCAGAATCACCCGGAGATCGAAGCGGCCGGGCGCGGGAGTGGACACCACGCACCGCGCGCTCGCGCTTTCGCCGGGGACGATCGTGGCCCCGGGACAGATCGCCACGGGCACCGAAGACCACGCGCTTCCCGCGCCATCCGCCGCGGAGCGCATCGCGACCTCGAGCCGCCATCGGGCCGCGAGAATTTCCCGCCGCCCCGAGTTCCTCAGGGTCACGTGGAGAACGGCTGCGTCCCCCGGCCAGGGCACTTCCGGAACGAGCCGGGCGCTTCCTCGCGCGATCGTGAGCCTTTCCTCGGGGTGATTCGCGCGCCCCGGCGTGGGGCTGGGCTCGGGCGCCCAGTCTGCCGCGTTCGATCCGGTGTCGATACCGTCCCGCGTCCGGGCGAGGCTCTGGCCCGAGGGCGCGTCCGCCGCAGGCGCGCCCTCGAAGAGCTCCGCGGCCGCGAGCGCGCCGTAGCCGACGAGGTCCAGTACCACCCCCGCGCGGCTCAAGCGCACGGCGTCCGGGCCGTTTTGAATCGCGTCGAGCAGTGCCGCGCCCTGGATCAGGAAGGCGCCGTGAGAAGGGACCGAATCCCTCTCCGCGCCCGCGTAGATCGGCGTCCAGGTTCCCGGGCGGGCGCCGTCCCCCGATTCGAGGAGAATCCCCGCGAGCGAGACCGCGACGGAGTCCGGGTTCCAGAGTTCGACGAACTCGAAGCCCTCGTCCGCGTTTTCCGGATCATAGAACACCTCGTTCAGGAGCAGGTCCGCCCCCGCGCGCCCGGACGGGAGGAGGACTGCGAGCAGGATCGCGAGCGCGCCCGTTTCGAGCGCCCGGGTCCGGAGCGAAGCGGCGAAATGGACGGCGGCCTTGGATGCGAAAGGTTGCGGCATGGAATCCCCCTTTTGTGGAAACGCCGGGGGAGAGAAGGAACACGGATCCGGGGAGCCGGGGCTTGCTTCGGGGACTTCGCGACGGTCGGGGGTTTCGCGCGGCCGGGGGTTTCGCGCGGCCTACAACAAATGGAACCTCTTTCGCAGGATCCATTCGGCGGTCGCGCCCAGGACGAGCACGATGAAGAGCGCGACGTTGTGAAAGAGATCCAGCTCGACCATCCGCGCCTTCGCGATGTCGGGCGAGCGAAGCTTCGAAAGAACGGGCCTCGGCTGGTCGAGCGGCGCTGCGGCCCCGCCGGAGCGCGACGCGAGCCGCTCGAGCACGGCGGGCTCCGCGCGGAGCGATTCGAACTCGACGCCCTGCTCGCCCACGGCGACCCGGAGGCTGTCCCGACCCAGGACGTGCCCGCCGCGCTCCACGCGTCCCTCGAGCGTATAGATCCCCTCGGGAAGCGCGATCGAGCCTGCGAAATCTCCCCGCGTCGAGGCGCCGAGCGAGGCTTCCTTCACCGCGCCCCGGGCGTCCCCCCTGCGCGCTCTCACGCTGGCCCGGGCGCCGCTCGCGAGGGCGGCGTTCGAAAGCGCGAGCCGCACGGGGATCGGCCGCTCCGCCGGAGTGAGGTCGGGCGCCGAAATCCGGACGGGCCGGTCGTCGGCGCTCTGGGAGAGCCACGTTGCGAGTCCTCCGAAGAACGAAGGCTCGACCCCGGCGCCTCCCGCCAGACCGGCCGCGGTGAGACCCCAGCGATAAACGCCCGAGGCGTTCAGCACCGCGACGCGTCCCGCTCCGATCCGGCCCGCGAGCAGAAGCGGCGTCGTCTCCGCTCCGAAGCGGGCCACGAGGAGCGACGCCAGCGCGTCTCCCTTGACGGCGAGCTCGACCGGCACCTGAACGGGTGGAAGCGCACGCCAGGTGGCGATCGCGGTCGCGGCGTCTCCACCCAGGAGCGAGATCTCATGCGCCCGCCCCGCCGGGGTGAGCTCCACACCCGCGCTGGGACCCGTCGCGCGATTGAAATCGCGCCACTCGAGCCCGAGCGCGCGCGTGAGGGGCCCCTCGGCGGGCGGGCGGTTCACGGGGTCGGTCCAGAAGAGGACTCCACCGCCGCGCTCGAGAAATCTCAGCAGCTCCGCTCCGCGCTCCTGAGTGAGCGCGCGTGAATCGAAGCGAACCACCGCCACGTCCGCCTCGCGCAGGGCCTGGGAGAGGCTCTGCGCGCCGCCTCCCGGAGCCACGACGCCCGCCGGCCCCGACGGGGCGAGCCGCTGGACCGCCCAGGAGGTGTCCTCCTCCACGCCGCGCGTGAGGGACCGGAGGTCCCAATCCCAGGCCGTCGCCAGCAGGGGAACGACATGCTTCGCCGGCCGA
Organism: Candidatus Eiseniibacteriota bacterium; assembly: GCA_036507115.1. Taxonomy (GTDB): domain Bacteria; phylum Eisenbacteria; class RBG-16-71-46; order SZUA-252; family SZUA-252; genus WS-7. The sequence continues at coordinate 8,348 of DASXQO010000095.1, forward strand.
GCGGTGACGGCGACCAGCCTTCTCTTGTTCTGGGTGATCCGATCGCCGGGCAGGCTGTCCAGCTTCACCGTGAGAAAATGCTTTCCGCGCTCGCCGATCGCGAATGGAATCGGTACGCGGACCGTGGTTCCGGGACGGCTGAGGGCGAACGACGCCCGACCCAGCTCGCGCGACCCCACGCTCAGGCGCGCGACCCCGCGCCCAATCGCACGACCCGAGCCGTGGCGGATGGTCACCGTGAGCACCGCGGGCCGGCCCATCACCACTTCGTTCGGTACGTCGATCCCGGCGATCCCGGTCGTCGGCGGCTCGTTCGCGGATCCCGTGACGAGCCCGAAGGCGGGCACCGTCGATTCCAGCGCGCGCTCGGGATCCTCTCCGCGGTTCACCGCGCCGTCGCTCAGCACCAGAATCGCCGCGAGCGAATCCGGATCGACCCGGTCGAGCGCCTCCCGGAGCGCATCCCCAAGTGCTGTCTCCCCGGCGCCGCGCGTCGCGGCGGCGACTTTCCAGGAGGCGGCCTTTCCGATCGGTCCCAGCGCCACGTCGAAGGGCGCGAGACGGACGTCGTAACGCCCGGAAAGCTCGCCCGCGATGGCTGCGGCGGCGCTGTCGGCGACCTCCCGTCGGGTGCGTCCCGACGCGTCTCCGTCACGCACCTCCATGCTTCCGGAGTGGTCCACGAGGACGAGCACCCGGTTCCGCTCGCGCGAGGCGCTCGAAGTGCGCACCACGGGGGCGAGCGAGGCGAAGAGGAGCGCCAGGAGCGTGACGGTGCGGGCCGCGACGAGGATCGCGCGGCGGCGAGGGGGGAGCGCCGGATACCGCGTGAGATAGAGCGCGAACCCGAGCGCCAAGGCTCCGGCGAGGAGAACGAGCACGATCGGGTTGGGAGACGAAAACGAGAAGTTCAATGCATGGCCTCTTGGAGAGGATACTCGCGATCGTTACCGGGTGGAAAGGGCGGGGTCGAATCACGGGAGGACCGACTTCAGGGGGGAACGCCGCGCTCAAGATAGCGGCGCACGCCTCTCCCGTCAAGGCGGAAAATGAAAAACCCCGCCTCCGCGTGGAGGCGGGGCGCGAATTCGTCCCGGCGCTAGCTTCTCGTGGGGCTCGGGCTCCCCGTCGAAGCGCTCCCCCTCGCGTACGCCTCACGCCGCTCGCGCGTGTCCAGCTCGAGCTTCCGGAGGAGCACGTAAAGCTGGACGGGATTCATCTCGCGCCCACCGAGCTCGGGGCGTCGCAGCTCCTTCTGGATCCGCATGAGGCCGTAGTCGGGATGCTTGCGCGCGATCTCGCGCACGAGGTCCTCGTCGGAGAGGACCGTCTCGCTCCGCTGCGGGACGTGCTCGTCGAGAACCGGATGCGCCTGCCGCGTGGAGGAGGTACTGCTCGAGGGCGCTTCGGCATTCGCCGGCACGATCGGCCCGAAGGAGGCGACCGCGAGATCGGCGTCGGTATAGCTTTGCAAGATGTTCTCGAACTCGAGCAGGTCGAAGACTTCACGCACGTCGGGTGCCATTCCCGCCAACTTCAGATCTCCGCCGTGCTCACGGATCTCGCGGATCTCGCTGATGAAGATTCCCCACCCCGCGCTCGAGATGTACTCCACGCGCGCGAGATCGACCACCACGTGATAGCGCTTGTCCCGAAGCAAGCCTTGGAGGCGCCGCTCCAGATCGGGGCTCGTCGTGGTGTCCACGTACCCCGAGACGCGCAGAATCGAAACACCCCGGTTCTGGGGCGCCTCTTCGACGTAGACGTCGATTCCCTTCATTCTCCCCCTCCTTGTCCTTCCGGAGCGCGGTCGGCCCGGGCGGACGTGGACAACGCCCGGGCCAGCCTTGCCATACGTCTATCGGTCCCGTTTTGGGCGAACTCAAGCCTTTTTTCCCTCGTGTTAAGCCCGTTCTTCCTTAGAGTTAAGTAGACCGTGGCGGGGGTCAAATTGGGCCCCGCCCTGCCCGTGGCCTGGAGCAGCTCGGAGACCCGTTTAGCGCCGAGAAGCGGCTCCGCCTTCACGAGCGACAGGATGGCCGCTTCCTCCTCGAGACTCGCCCGCGCGATGCCGGTGCGGGGGCGGATGCTCTTCAGCCCCTCTTCCCCTCCCACCTCGGCCACTCTCTTGCGATAGCGATAGTAGGTCGAGGACGCGACGTGGAGCCGCTCGCACGCTTCCGCGACCGGAACCCCCTCCTGCTCGACGAGCCGGAAGAGCTCGCGCCGTTTCGACTCGAGCCGCTCTTCGGGCTGCACCTTCTCCTTGATCGCCACGAGGGTGATGTCGTCGTTCTGCGGCGCGCCCGAGGTGAACTCGTGGATTTCCTTGTCGAGCGCCTCGGAGAATTCCTGCGCGCTCAGGTGGCCGAATTTCTTGATCGCGGAGAGAAGCCTTCCCTCCCCGAATTGCTCCCGCGCGGGGTTCATGGCTTCCGTGATGCCGTCCGTGTAGATGACCAGCATGTCCTCCTGCTTGAGCGTCAGCCGCTCGACCGAGATCGTGCGCCGGAAGAGATCCGCGTCCGGCGCGTCGATCCCGACCGGGATTCCCTTCGGTTTCAGGAAGTAGGTCGCGTCCGACTCGCCGCGGTAGAGGATCATGGGGTTGTGCCCCGCACTCGCGTAGGTCACCACGCGGTTCACCGAGTCGAGCACGACGTAGAACATCGTGACGAACATTCCCTTTTTCATGTCCTCCGTGACGAAGGTGTTCATCCGGGCCATCACGTCCGAGGCGGAACGGTTTCCGCGGGCCTCCATGCGGAGTGCCGTCCGGATCATCGTCATGACCAGCGAACCCGGGACGCCCTTACCCGAGACGTCCGCGACCACCACGCCCACCGTGCGCTCATCGACCTGCACGAAATCGTAGTAGTCCCCTCCGACCTCCTTGGCCGCGCGGTAGAGCGCGCCGATCTCGTAGCCCTCCAGCTCGGGCACCCGCCGGGGAAGGAGGCTCTGCTGGATCTCCTGCGCGACCTGCATCTCCTTCTGGAGCCGCTCCTGTTCGACGAGATTGCCTTGGGCCGCGCGGAACTTGGCCGTGATCTCGTTGAACGCGCACGCGATCTCGTCGATCTCCTCGTTCCCGGATGCGCCGACGTCGGCCACCATCGTTCCCTCGCCGATCGCGCGCACGCTGTCGGAGAGCACCTGGATCGGCCGCACGAAGATTCCGATCAGGAGCATCGAGAGAAGGCAGCCGAGGAGCAGCGTGAGGAGCGCGATCCCCGCAAGCTCGGCGCGCGCCGCCCCGATGCGCGAGCCGATCGCGTGCTCGCTGATGCCGATCTGCACGTAGCCGAGCACGGTGGCGAGCGCTTTTCCCGTGGTGCCCGCCCGCACCGGCTCGACGATCGTGCCGACGCCGTTGCTCACGACGTATTCCGGGGGCGCCCACTGGCTGCCGAGGCCCGCGCCCGACCCGGCGCGGCGCCCGCTTCGCTCCGTCGTGAAGAGCTCCTCGAAGCGGTTACTGCCCCACACGCGGCCGGTCGTGTCGAGCACGCGCGCCGACACGTATTCCGGATTCGCCTTGACCGCGGCGCGGATCGACTGGTTGAGGAGCGTCTGCTCGATCGACATCGGCTCGGGCCGTGAGAGAACGTCCAGGGCCGGAGTCGCGAGCCCGCGCGCGACACTCCGGGCGTGCGACACGATTTCCTGGCGCACGGTCTGCATCTGGCGCGCGTGGATCACGCTGAACGCGGCGGCCACGAGGAAGGTGATCGCGCCGAACGCCTGGAGCGTGTAGGCGAAGCGCAGCGAACGGGGGCGCGCACCCGCCTTTCCGGCCCGCCGGCGCCGCCGCCCGAGACGCTTCGACATCGTGAGGACGTTCCCGTCCGGGCCTCCCCGGTAGCGCACGTCGTCCATGAGCTGATTCATGAGGAAGACGCCGAGACCGCCCCGCTTTCGCGTTTCGACGTACATCTTGAGGTCGGGGCTCTTGACGTTTCGGAGGTCGAAGCTCTGGCCCTGGTCCTGGATCTCGATCGAGAATTCCCGCTGATTCCCCGTCACCACGACCTCGATGAAGCCGGTCCGTCCCTTGTAGCCGTGCTTCACGACGTTGGTGCAGGCCTCGTCCACCGCGAGCTTGGTGTTGGCGAGGATCTTCCCGGGGATCTGGATCTTCTCGCCGACCTCCTGGATGAAGTCGCGGATTTCGGCGAGGTGGCGGTCCTCGGCGGGGACGCGGAGCTGAAAGCGGCGGGTCGGTCCGGCCTTCGGGCTCATCGGAGCGCCTCACGCGCGAACGGGGATACGGCCCTCATCGCCGGGCCTCCGATTTCATCCGCTCGCGCGCCTCGAGCACGTTCCGCCGGGCGCTCTCGTTCAGCGGATCGAGCACGAGGATCTGCTCCCAGTTCTTGAGCGCTCCGCGGTAGTCCCCCGCGGTGAAGGCCTCCATGCCCTTGATGTAGAGCTGCTTGATCCGAGCATCCAGCTCGGGCTTCGGCGTCGTGAGCCTTCGCTGGATGCGGTCGCTCCAGTCGCGCGCCTCGGGGCTCGCCGGGTCGAGCGTGAGCGCGCGCTGCACGGCAGCCTTCGCGTCCGTGTAGCGGCCTTCGGCGAATGCGCGGGCGACTTCGTTCAGGGCAACGAGCGCCGCGAGCTTCCGGTTCAAGCTCTGCACTTCCGCCGCGCTCTTCGCGAGGGACCCTTCCAGTTCTTTCCACCGGGCCTGCGCGCGTGGATCCTCCGGGGTGAGCCTCAGCGCGAGCGCGACCTGGCCGGCAGCGTCGAACACGCGGTTCTTCGCCTGGAGCGAGTCCGCCCGGACGAGGGCCCGCGCCGCGGCACGGTCGCGGGCAAAGGCGACGTCGCGCGCGAGCGCTGCGAGCGTGTCCCGGGACACGCCGCCCGGTTCGCCGGCGCCTTCGGCGGGGATCCCGCGAAGGAGACCCGAGGCTTCCTCGGCGTCTCCCCGCGCGAGCGCCTGCCTTGCCAAGTCCGCGAGCGTCCGGGCGAGCCTGCGACCGCTTTCCGCCTCGAGCGCGGCCTGGGCGCCTCGCTCGATCTCGGCCCGCGCGCGCTCGGCTCGGGCGGCGTAGCCGCCGCGACCCGGGTCGGCGCGATCGAGAATCTCCCAGAGCACGAGGGCGGTCTCCCAGTCCCCCGCCTTCTCCGAAGCCTCCGCCTTCGCGCGGTCGCGCGCGATGTCGCCCGCCCGCTGGGCGCGGATCGAATCCTCCGCGGCCTTTCGCAGCTCGGCGATCCGGCGCGATTCGTACCGGCTGATGGGGACGCCCCACGCGAGCCGCAGCGCGAACTGCTGGGTCGCCTCGACGCCTCCGCTCTGGTAGGCGTAATCGAAGCCGTAGCGGCGGAAGCGAAGTCCCACGCCGAACACCGGGCCACCGTCCGAGAACCCGGCGCGCAGCGCGCCCAGCCCCGTGCGGGTGAACTCGGCTCCGACGCGAGGCTTCAACCCTTCGCTGCCGCGGGTTGCGATGTCGAGCACGATGCGTCCCGCGCTCAACGCGTTGACCCGCCATTCGGGACTCCCGAGCCCGAGCCGGAAGGAACGGTCCAGGGCCGGGGTGACGCCCCCCAGGTCGAGCGAGCCGGCTACGACGTTCTGCGCGGATACGCC
>DASXQO010000096.1:0-6163 GCA_036507115.1 Candidatus Eiseniibacteriota bacterium
ATCGAAGCTCTCATAGGCCAGCCCCGTGCTCGCCGACACGCTGAAGTTCTCGAGGATGAATGCCTCTCCCTCGATCTCGGCGGCGATCTGCAGCGTCTTTTGCGATTCGGTGTCGAATACGGCCGGGGTGGTGTCGTCCTCCACTTCCTGACTCGAATAGAGAAGTCCTGGGCGGAAAAGGACATGAACCCTGGGCCAGCTCCGCAGCACGATCGGTACACCGGCGCCGATCGCCCAGCTCTTCAGCGTCTCGTCCGGGTAACCATCCGGTGCAGCATCGTCCGAGCTGAACCCGAATCCGAGATCGATGCCTACCTTCTGGCTCGCGAGCCACCACCGCACGCCAAGAGGGGCGGTGGTATCGTGAAATCCAATACCCCCCTTGTTGTGCATCGCGTGGCCGTCGTCCTGAGCGCGGGCTGGCGCCGGCGACACACAGAAGAGGGCCAACAGCACTGCCGCGACTGCGGAAATCCGTCTCGACATACATTCCTCCTTAGAATCAGTGATGGAGAAAACGGGCATGGACCTCATGCGCCGCCGTGACACACACCGGGGAAGAGAGAGAGCAATGCCGCGGCGACTGCGGAACTCCGTCTCGTCATAGATTCCCTCCTTAGCGATGGAGAACTCGGGCATGGACCCCATGCGCCGCCGTGACCGGGGAGCATACGAGCGCTCCCCGTCCCGTCAAGCCCACATTCCGGCCCAGCGCCACGGCGGAACGTGTAAGTGGCGTAGTTGAGGAGGGTTACTGGGATGGGGCGGTTCCTGAAATCCAAACCCCCAGCGCGCGGACGCATTCCGAGGTAGGGCGTCGCATCATCATGGGATGGCGGGTGTTGGGGCCCATCGATCTTGGGAAGGATCCCGCGCGACGTACGACGTTCCTGCTATTCCTTGCACACCCGCTGGGGCATGATGGGGTGTTTCACACCTCGCCCGGCCGATGGTCGGCCGCGGCCGCCGAATATCACGAAAGGGGGCTCGCATGAATCGCTCGCTCGCGATCGCTCTGGCGTTCCTGGTCGTCTCGGTCTGGGGGTGCGGCCGCAATAGCGCGATCGCCGAGAAGGAAAAGGAAGAGACGCTCACGGCCGGGACAGCGTTCGTCGGAGCCCTGCAAAACACCATCGACACGGGCAGGAACAAGGTGGGCGATCCGGTCACGCTGCGCACACTTGAGCCGGTCCGCGTCAACGAGAAGACGATCGTCCCGGCGAGCTCCACGATCCGCGGCCAGGTGACGCACATCGACCCCGCGGGACGGATCGCGGGCGGCGCGGAGCTTACCCTCCGTTTCACCGAGCTCGTGATGAGCGACGGGACGAGCTACGCGATTTCCTGCGAGCCGTTTCGGCTCAAAGGCAAGGGAGACGCGAAGGAGAGCGCGACGCAGATCGGCGGGGGAGCGGTGGCCGGGGGTATCGTCGGCGGGATTCTAGGCGGAAAGAAGGACATCGTGAAAGGGGCGGCGGTCGGTGCGGTCCTGGGTACCGGCGTCGCGGTCGCCACCAAGGGGGACCAGATCGTGCTGCCCGCAGGGCAGAAGCTTCAAGTGACGTTGACGGCTCCCGTGTCGATCCAGCTCAAACCCACCCCGGTTTCCTAGGGTCCAGCCGGGGCGCTCCTCGCCCGCCTACTCCGATGCGCTGGTCCTGGAAGATCGCGGTCGTGGCCGGGATTCCGGTCCGGATTCACGTGACATTCTTGTTGTTCATCATCTGGCTCTTCTGGGCGAGCGCCGCGGGCGGGGGAGGCTTCGGGCGGGCTGCGGGGGATATTGGCTTTGTCCTCGCCGCTTTCGCGTGCGTCGTGCTCCACGAGTTCGGCCACGCGCTCACCGGCAGGCGCTACGGCGTCGTCACCAAAGACATCATTCTCTTGCCGATCGGCGGCGTCGCCCGTCTCGACAGGATCCCGCGCAATCCGGGGCAGGAAGTGGCCATCGCCCTCGCGGGGCCCCTGGTGAACGTGGCGATCGCCGGAGCGCTCTACCTCTTCATGCTCGTTTCGCCGGTAGCCTATGACTTCTCCGATCCGAAGCTGATCGAGCGAAGCTTCGCCGCTCGGCTCTTCGCGTTCAATGTCATCGTGACCCTGTTCAATCTGATCCCGGCCTTCCCCATGGACGGTGGGCGCGTGCTCCGGGCGCTCCTGGCCACGCGGCTCGAATACGTGCGCGCCACCCGGATCGCGGCCAATGTGGGGCAGGCGATCGCTCTGCTCTTCGGGTTCCTCGGGCTCCGCTTCGGGAATCCGATGTTCATCCTCATCGCCCTCTTCGTGTTCCTCGCTGCGGGGCAGGAATCGGCGTTCGTCCAGATGCGGTCGGTCTTCGAAGGAATCCCGGTCTCCCGCGCGATGATCCGGGATTTCCGGGCGCTCCGGTCCGAGGATCCCATCTCGCGGGCCGTGGAGCTTCTGCTCGACGGCCATCAACAAGACTTCCCCGTGCTCGGCGCTTCGGAGCGCGATCCACCGGTCGGAATCCTGGCGCGGTCGGACCTCTTGAAAGCCCTGGCGAGCAGCCGGACGGACACGAAAGTGGGAGACGTGGCGCGCCGCGACTGCGGAGTCGCCCGGCCCGAAGAGAAGCTGGAGGAGGTGTTCCAGAAGATGCAGGAGAGCGGCTGCCCCGCCGTGCCGGTGGTCGAGCCCGGACGCGGGATCGTGGGTATGGTGACGCTCGAGAACGTGGGTGAGTTCGCGATGGTGCAGACCGCGTTGAGCCGCGGGGAGCGAATCGAGTCCTAAGTCGGGTACCGAGCTACTGCTTCTGCCAGATCTGCTCCACGAACGGGTCGCGGCCGATCAGGTTCTCGAGCCCTTCCCCGCGCGGCAGGCGGATCCAGAACGCCGCGCCGGAGCCGCTCGGGCTCTCCCCCACGCCGACCTGGCCGCCGTGCAGCTCCACGAACCGCTTCGCGAGGTGAAGGCCGAATCCCAAGCCGTCCTTCACGCGCTTCGAGAGCCCCTCGACCTGGGCGTCGATGTCGAAGACCATGGACGCCGCCTCCGCCTCGACCGCGGGTCCGGAATCCCGAACCTCGAGCCGGACGTGGTCGTCCCCGAGCCACGTGGTCACGGTCACGCGGCCTTTCGGGGGGGAGAAGCGGATTCCGTTATGGAGCAGATGGAGGACGGCCTGGCGCACCTTCACGCTGTCGAGGTGCTGATCGGGGATCTTCTCGTCCAGCTTGAGCTCGAGATCGACCTGCTTGCTCGCAGCGAGCGCCCGCACGGTATCGATCGCCGCGCGGGCGATCGTGTTCACGTTGTCGATCCTCAGATCCAGCAGAAAGCGTCCTGTCTCGAGCCGGGCCAGATCGAGCACGTCGTCCACGAGGTGCAGCAGGCGCTGCGCCTCGCCCCGGAGTCGAACCGTGAATTCCCGGCGCATCGAGGTGTTCATCCGCTTGTCGTTCTGGTCCAGAACCTCCGAGTACGCGAGGATCGTCGTGAGCGGGGTCTTGAGCTCGTTCTCCGCGGCCGAGAGGAAGGAGTCCTGGAAGGGAGTCGCCTGCTGCGGCGCGGGTTCCCCTTTGATGGCCGCGGGCTTCAGATTCGTGGCCCGCGCCTCCAGATGCCGCACGACGAGCGCGCGCTCGATGACCCCCGCGACGTTGTCCGCGAAGAGCTGGCCGATGTCGCGGTGCTCGAGCTTGAACAGCTCGGCCTTGGCGGCGCGGTGCACTTGGAGAACCGCGACACAGCGGTTCTCGAAATTGACCGGAAGGATGAGCGCCGATCCCGCGTCCGGATGGGACATGAAGTGTTCCGCGAAACGCGCTTCCCGGTCCGCCACACGCATGAGGATGGGTTCGCGGTGGCGCGCCACCCAACCGACGGCGCCTTCGCCCAGGCGCACCTCGGTGTCGGGCTCCCGCGGCGTGAGCCCGAACCGGGCCCTGCACTTCAGGGTTTTCGGATCCGGATCGAAGAGGAAGAGCGATACGTCGTGCGAATGGAGCGTGCTCGCGACGCGACGGACCGTGATCTCCAAGATCGTGTCCAGCGGGAGATCCATGTGGAGGCTGTTCCCGAGCTGGAAGAGCGACGTGAGCTCGGCAAGCCTCCCGCGCGACTGCTCGAGCTCCATCTGCTCGGTGACGAGCCGCGTCCGGAAGCGGTTGATCTCGCCGTGTTGGTGCAGGATGTAGAGGCAGAAGAGAACCGTGAGCCCCACGAGGCCCACGAGGAGCATCCGGCCGCCGGCGGGCACGTTGTCTCCCAGGAATCCGGAGTGGACGATCGATACCCAGAGCGTCTGGACGGTGAAGGCGAATCCCAGGAGCACGAGGATGACGAGCCCCAGGAGCATCGAGGTTCTTCGATCCGCCTGCTTCTGGGCCGCGTTGGTCTTCTCCCGCGACAAGGATTCCTCCGCGCGACGACGTGGGGTGGGGGCGTGAGAACAGGTGTTTCATCGGCATTCGGAGGATCCATCTGTAGCCCGAAACGGAGCCCATTCTCCTCTCTTTCCCTCTGGAGCATCAGCGATTAGAGTGTCCGGGACCCATGGAGATTTTGAGAACCCACATCAAGACCGGCTCGGCTGAGTTCCGGTCGAATCGCGCCCACCACGAGGGGCTGGCTGCGGATTTGCGCCGGCGTCTCGCGGCCGTCGCGAAGGGAATGTCCTCGCAGGCGGTCGAGCTGCACCGGAAACGCGGGAAGCTCCCCGTGCGGGAGCGGATCGAGCGGCTGCTCGACCCCGACACGCCCTTCTTGGAGTTGTCCCCGCTCGCGGCCACGGGGCTCTACGGCGACGAAATTCCCGCCGCGGGCATCGTGACCGGGATCGGGTCCATTTCCGGAAGGGAATGCGTGATCGTCGCGAACGACGCGACCGTCAAGGGCGGCACCTACTATCCGATCACGATCAAGAAGCACATCCGCGCCCAGGAGATCGCCCTCGAGAACCGGCTGCCCGCGGTCTACCTCGTGGACTCGGGCGGGGTCTTCCTTCCCCTCCAGGCCGAGGTCTTCCCGGACAAGGAGCACTTCGGCCGGATTTTCTACAATCAGGCGATCATGTCGGCGGAGGGCATCGCACAGGTCGCGGCCGTCCTCGGGATGTGCACCGCGGGAGGCGCCTACGTGCCGGCCATGTCCGACGAAAACGTGATCGTGAAGGGCACGGGTACGATCTACCTGGGCGGACCGCCGCTCGTGAAGGCCGCGACGGGAGAGGAAGTGACGCCCGAGGATCTGGGCGGGGCCGAGGTCCACGCGCGCGTGAGCGGCGTCGTGGATCACATGGCCGGAGACGAGGCGGAAGCGCTCACGATCGTCCGGAACATCGTGGCCAACCTGAATCGCGTGAAACGCGTCGATCTCGACCTCGCCGAGCCGGAGGAACCGGCCTACCCGCCGGAGGAGCTCTACGGAATCCTTCCGACCGATCTCAAACAGCCCTACGACGTGCGGGAGGTGCTGGCGCGTCTCTTGGACGGGAGCCGCTTCCACGAGTTCAAGGCAAACTACGGGACGACGCTCGTCTGCGGCTTCGGACGGTGGATGGGCTACCCGGTCGGCGTCCTCGCCAACAACGGCGTGCTCTTCTCCGAGAGCGCGCTCAAGGGAACGCACTTCATCGAGCTCTGTGCGCAGCGGAGGGTCCTGCTCCTCTTCTTGCAGAACATCACCGGATTCATGGTGGGAAAGAAATACGAGGCGGGAGGCATCGCGAAAGACGGAGCCAAGATGGTCCAGGCCGTCGCGACCGCCCAGGTCCCGAAAATCACGGTCCTGATCGGCGCTTCGCACGGCGCGGGCAACTACGCGATGTGCGGACGCGGCTACCGCCCCCGATTCCTCTTCACGTGGCCCAACTCGCGGATCTCGGTCATGGGCGGACAACAGGCGGCCGAAGTGCTCGTGCAGGTGAAACGGGAACAGCTCGCGCGCGAGGGGAAGACCCTTACGGAGAAGGAGGCGAAGGCGATCGCCGATCCCGTGCTCGCGAAATACGAGGAGGAAGGAAGTCCCTACTTCGCGACGGGGAATCTCTGGGACGACGGCGTGATCGACCCCGCGCAGACGCGCGAGGCGGTCGGTCTCGCCCTGTCGGCCGCGCTCAACGCACCGGTGCCCGGGCGCTGGGCGGCTCCGGTTTTCCGGATGTAACCGGCGCGATGCGTCCCAAGGCCTTTGCACC
>DASXQO010000097.1:0-10573 GCA_036507115.1 Candidatus Eiseniibacteriota bacterium
GGAGAAGCGATGATCGGACGCGCGCTGCTCTTCATGGGGCTTTCGGCGGGGCTCGCCCCCGGGGCGGGACTCTTCCCGGCTCCGGCCGCGGGCGCGGCGTTTCCCTCCTACGCCGAAGAATCGAGCCTCCTCTCGAGCACCCCGGGGACCGACGACGGCTCGACCGCGGCGATGATGAACCCGGCAGCATGGGGCCTTCTCGAGCGGTTAGAGACGGCGTTCTGGTGGTCCGATCACCAGGCGATCGGGGATCGGCGCGACGATTACGGGCTTTCTGTGGGGCGCGGGCTGGGTTTCTCCTACAGGCACAGGATTCTGCCGGCCCCGGGCGGGCCGCGGAGCGTCGGCGACTATCAGATCGGCCTGGGCTGGCGCGACCCGATGGGCGCCGGAGGAATCGCGTATGGATTCTCGGGACCCGGGCGCTCCGCGTTCGACCGGAAGAATTTCCTCGCGGCAGGCAGGATCCTCCGCCCCACGCCTTGGCTCTCGTTCGGCTCGGCGGGTAGACTCGCGTCGGGTGAGAGCCAGGGGGTGCTCGATCTCGGGATCCGGCCCCTCTCCGACCCGCGCCTTCTGCTCTTCGCCGACTACGCGCTCGACAACCACCGCCGCTGGGACGAGGGAGATTTCTCCGGGGGGGTAGCGTTCCGTCCCATCCCCGGTTTGGAGCTGGCCGGCAAGTGGTGCGACCACGAGCGCTTCCAGCTCACGCTCGGCCTCACCGTCGCGCGCACCGGATTTCGCGCGCTTTCCCGATACGACCACTCCCACCGCGGCAACACGAACTACGTGGTCCGTCTGAACCCGCCGGTGCGGGGGCTCGATCCCGCGGCCCGTCTCTTCAAAGGCCGAAGCTTCCTCGAGATGGATCTCAAAGGAGAGACCGTCTATCAGTCCCGCCGCTTCTTCGACGAGGGCTCCCTTCCGCTGCGGCGCATCGTCGACGACGTGGCACTCGCGATCGACGATCCGACCGTGGGCGGGGTCGCGATCAACCTCTCCGGATTCGAAGCGAATATCGAGATGGTCTGGGAGATCCGGGAAAGACTGCTCGATCTCAGGCGCGCCGGGAAGAAATCGGTCGTCTACATCGACCGGCTCGGAACCGCGAACTACTACCTCGCGTCCGCGGCCGACCGGATCATCATGGATCCGTTCGGATTGCTTCTGATCCCGGGCGTCCTGACCTCGAAGACGTACTACAAGGACGCGCTCGAGAAGCTGGGGATCGGATTCGAGGAGTGGCGTTACTTCAAGTACAAGTCCGCGCTCGAGCAGCTCTCGCGTAGGGACATGTCGGAAGCGGATCGCGAGCAACGCACCGTCTTCGTGAGGGCGATGTACGACGAGCTGGCGGCGGGCATCACGGCCTCCGGACGTATGACGCGGGCGCAATTCGATTCGACCGTGAACACGGAGCCGGGCCTCACCCCGCGCCGGCTGCTCGAGCTTCGATGGATCGACCAGGTCGGCGGCGCCGACGCCCTGCGTGACGCGGCGAAGAAGATCGTAGGAAGGGGCGTGAAATTCGCCAAGCCGCGCAAGGTACGCTCCCGTCGCTCCGTGCCGGACGAGTTCTGGGGCCCGAAACCCACGATCGCGCTGGTCTACGCGATCGGCGAGTGCGCGATGGACACGGGCATCCGCGGGCGCGAGACCTCGAAGGCGCTCAAGAAGTTCCGCGAGCGCGGGAACGTGAAGGCGGTCGTCGTGCGCGCCGACTCGCCCGGAGGCGATCCGCTCGCGTCGGACCTCGTGGCGCGCGAGATGAAAGCCTATCGTGAGTCTGGGAAGCCTCTCTACGTGAGCCAGGGACGCGTCGCCGGAAGCGGCGGATACTGGATCAGCATGAACGCGGCCCGGATCACGGCCTCGCCGTTCACGATCACCGGGGCGATCGGGGTCATCGGCGGGTGGGCGTGGAACGAGAGGCTCGGCAAGAAGCTCGGCTTGACGTCGGACCATGTCCAGATCGGAAAGAGCGCCGACCTGCTCGGCGGCTTGAGCCTCCCCTTGATCGGGGTGACCATCCCGGAGCGGAACCTCGACGAGCGCGAGCGCGTAGTGGTGAAGCGGGGCATGTTCGACCTATACGACGATTTCACCAAGCGTGTCGCGGAGGGGCGCGGCTTGCCCGTCGAGCGCGTGCGCGAGATCTCGGAAGGGCGCGTTTACGCGGGGCGGGACGCCGCCACGCTCAAGCTCGTGGACGAGATCACCACACTGGACCGAACTCTGGAACAGGCGAAGGCCGCGGCGGGCATCCGAAAGGGCCGGCGCGTCCGGATCGAGGAGTACCCCAAGCGGAAGCTCCTCCCCTTGCCCCACTTCACCTCGTGGGTGGCGGGGCGGTTCGGTTGGGCTCCCGGCGCGGCGATCGGTGTGGAACTTTCGTCGGAACGATTGAACTACGAGCAGCGCGCGCTCGCGTGCATGCTCCGGAACCCGGGGGTGCCGTTGCTTCTCACGCCCGCGTCGCTCCTCCCGGACGAGCCGGCGGCCCGCTAGGGAAAGGCTCCCATGCACGGCTTCACCGTCGCCTCGTTCTACCTCATCGTGGGCGGCCTCGTTTTCCTCCTCGGCATCGTGATCCTCCGCGAGGCGCCGCGGGAGAAAGCCAACCGGGCCACCGCCCTCATGCTCTTCTTCGGGGGCCTGGGCTCCGTTCTGGGCGCCATCGGATTCATCTTGTCCGAGGCCGGGGGGGCGCGCGCCGGCACGGACCTCCTGCGCTCCTTCAACTACCTCTGGGAGCTCTTCTTCCCTTCCCTTCTCTATTTCGCGTGCGTGTTTCCCTCGCCGAATCGGTTGATTCAGCGAATTCCGCTCGCAGGTCTCTGGATCTTCGCCCCGCACGCCTTCCATCTCGCGATCATGCTGCTTCAATTCCAGGGAGCGATCACCGGCAAGCTCGTCGGGTGGCTCGCCCAGAATCCGGTCGGCGCGACGGTGATCCAGGTGTTGCGGGTACCGACGGAGCTTCTCTTCGGATTCCACGTCATCCTCTTCTCGGCGGTGAACCTTCTCTACATCGCGGCGGCGCTCACACTGCTCTGGCTGAGCTATCGCCGGGCGACGAACGCGCGGATCCGCGCCCAGCTCCGCACGATCTTCATCGGGCTCGCCTCGTGCGCGGGACTCTACGCGGTCGCGGTCCCCATACCGGCGCTCCTGAACCACACCTGGTCTCCCCTCACCCGCTCGACGCTGATCGTGGCGGCCCTCATCCTGGGATCCGCCGGGATCGCGTATTCGATGGTTCGCTACCGCTTCCTCGACGCCAAGCTGATCGCTAGGAAGTCGATCCTCTATGCGCTCACCTCCGCGTTCCTCGTCAGCGTCTATCTCACGATCATCCGCCAGCTCGATTCGCTGCTGGAATCGGTCTCGGGAATCGATGTCACCGTGTTCGAGACCGCGATCCTCCTCATCGCGCTCGTCCTGTTCCAGCCGGTGGTGTCCTGGCTCGAGGAGGCGCTGGAGAACGTCTTCCTGCGCGAACGGAGCGATCACCGGACCCTCCTTCGCCGCATGAGCGGAGAGGTGCTCACGGTGCTCGATCTCCGGGCGCTCGCGGACACGGTTCTCGAAACCCTTCGCGAGGGGGTGTCGGCCCGGACCACCGTTCTTCTGATCGCGCCGGGGATGCATGAGCCGGTGGTCCGCGGCTTCGGGGGGCGTGTGGACCTCGAGGCGATCGCATCGATCCCGCGTCCGGCGCTCGACCGGCTCACGGAGGGGCAATCGATCATCCGCGCCGGTGAAATCCGCGACCTGGTCTCGGAGCGGGCGGAGAAGGAGGCCCTGGAGCCGCTTCTCACGACGGAACCCTATCTCCTTCTGCCGCTCCGGCACGCGGGGCAGTTCCTGGGCCTGATCTCGCTGGGCCGGAAGATCACCGAGACGCGTTACACGGGCGAGGAAATGTCGCTCTTGCAGACCCTCGCCAACCATACGAGCGTGGCCCTCAAGAACGCGCTCCTCTACGAGGAGAACCTCGCGAAATCGATCCTCGAGGAGGAGCTCGCGGTCGCGCGCAGGATCCAGCAGCAGTTTCTGCCGACCCGCCTCCCCGAGATGGGACGCTTCGGGATCGCGGCGATGAACCTCCCCAACAAGCAGGTCGGGGGGGATTACTACGACATCGTGGACGTGGGGGCCGGGAGCTACCTCATCACGATCGCGGACGTGGCCGGGAAGGGCGTTCCCGCGGCACTCCTCGCATCCATGGTGCAGGCTTCCGTGCGGACCCAGGCGCAGGACGGGAAGCCGGTGTGCGAGATCATGGACCGGCTGAACCGGCTCGTGTACGACGCGACCCCGGACGACCGGTTCGCCACGTGTTTTCTGGCGCGCGTCTCGGCCACGGGCTCGAACCTCTCCTTCTCGAACGCCGGGCACAACTACCCGATCCTCCTCGATGGGCGGGGCGGGAGCCGGCTGCTCGATTTCGGCGGGATCCCGCTCGGAATCCAGACCGATTACGCCTACGGCGAGACGAGCACGCCCCTTCTTCCCGGGGACGCGCTCATCCTCTACACGGACGGCATCACCGACGCGCGGAATCGCCTCATGGAGGACTACACCGAGGAACGCCTGCTCCAGTTCGCGGGGGAGCTTTCGCGGGACCTGACCGCCCGCGAGCTCCTGGATGCGATCTCGGCGGATCTCTCGCGTTTCACCCAGGGCGCGGAGCAGGCGGACGACATCACGCTCGTCGCGTTGAAGGTGCTGTAATCCGGTGTATCCTGTGGGCATTCCGTTGGCGAAGCCGTTTCGGGTTCTGATACAGTAGCCCGCATGGGAGCCGCCCAGCCGACACCCACGAAGGACGAAAGCGGCACCATCACCCTCACCATCGGCAGCCGTCTCGAGCTGCTCTCCCTCGTCCACGTCCTGATCCAGGAGATCGCGGGCCAGTTCGAGCTGGACGAGAAGACCGCGGACGAGCTCACCTACGCGGTCATCGAGGCGGGCACGAACGCGATCCAGCACGGCAACGTGTTTGCCGCCGACAAGTCGGTCACGTTCGCCTTCCACGTGAGCGCCGCGGAAGTCGCCGTTCGCGTGGACGACCACGGCCGCGGGTTCGATCCCTCCAAGATCGACGATCCCACCGATCCCTCGAATCTCCTCGACCCTCACGGCCGGGGCATCTACCTCATGCGCGAGCTGATGGACGAGGTCAAGTTCGAGACCCGCGACGACCACGGAACCACGGTGCGGTTGCGAAAGACGCGCCGCGTGGGCGGCGAGGTGCTAGAATGAGCCGGTTGTTCGGCAGCCTCGAACGCTGGGGGGAATCATGAAACGGATCGTCTTCATCGCATCGATCGCCTTGGCCGGGCTCTGCTTCGGGCCCGTGGCGGGCGAGGCCCGCACCCCGGCGAATTACCGGGCTCCCGCGAGCGCCCAGGCCGCCTGGAACCAGGCCCGCGAGGCCTACCGCCGCGGCGACTATCGGACCTACATCAACACCGTCTCACCGGATGTGCGCGACGAGTGCATCTGCCATATGTCCTCGATTGTCTCCGGCGCGATCGGTTACGAGCTTCTCGAACGCGAGGAAGACCTCCAGCCGCTGAATCGAATTCTGAGGCGGTACGGAGTATTGGAGCTCGAGGCGCCCGCGCACCGTGCGGAGAGTCTCCACGTGGCCGGATTGTGGGGCCGTGCGGCGATCGCCCGCATCCGGGACAAGGAGGGCTTCTACAACGAGACGATGCGCTACCTCCGCAAGCACAAGGTCGGGCCGCAGCTCCCCTCGATCCTCACGCTCGAGCTGAGCGACGTGGTCGTGGACGGATCGAACGCGACGGGGCGTCTGAGCGGGAGGCCGCGGCTGCGGCCGGAGGCGCAGCAGGTCGCGTTCGAGCGGACAGGAGAAGCCTGGTTCGTCCGTCTCCCCACGATCTGCCTGAACGACAAGCCGGAGGTTGACGTCCCCTACGTGGAAGTCCGCTACTAAGGGGAGGTCCCGGCTTCACTCACGCTGGGACGCAGGTTCTCCAGGGTTCTCTTGACGGCGGGATAGATCTGCTCGAACGCCGCGACGATGCGGGGATCGAACTGGGCCCCGGCCGCCCGGCGGAGTTCGGCGAGCGCCTCCTCCTCGGGGAGCGGCTCGCGGTAGGGCCGGCTCGAGGTCATGGCGTCGAAGGCGTCCGCCACGGCCATGATCCGCGCCTCGATCGGAATGTCCTCCCCCTTCAGCCCGTCCGGGTATCCGCTTCCGTCGAACCGCTCGTGGTGGTGCCGCACTCCGGGAAGGAGGGGATGCAGGAGCGCGATCGGGCGGAGGATGTCCTCCCCGATCAGGACGTGCATGTCCATCTTCTCCCGCTCCAGCGGATTCAAGCGCCCCTTCTTGGCGAGGATCGTCTCGTCCACCGCGATCTTCCCGATATCGTGCAGCAGGCAGGAGCGGTGGATCATGTCGAGGGTCGCGGGCGGCAGCCCGAGCTGCTTTCCGATGGCCTCGGAATAGGCCGCCACGCGCACCGAGTGGCCTTCGGTGTAGGGGTCCTTGGCTTCGAGCGCCATCGTGAGCGAGACGATCACGCTCATGAAGAGATCCTCGAGTCCATCCCGGAGCCGCTCCTCCTGCACCGCCACCCCGGCGAGGGTAGCGAGATTCTCGAACGCCTCGATGTGCTCCGGGCGGACGTGCACGGCGTGCCGGTTGTTTACGAGGAGGGCGCCCACGGTCTGGTCCCGGACGCGGATCGGCGCGAGCGCGCCCCAGTTCATTCCCGCCGCGAACAGGAATTCGCGCGCCCATGCGTTTCGCTGCGTCCGCTTGAACAGGGTGACCTGGTCCCGGAAGTGGAGCGTCTCGAGCAGCTCGGTGGCCGAACCGGAGAGCGTGTAGTCGCTCCACTCGGCGAGGCCGCCGTGGGCGACGCGGAAGACGTAATTCCCGGAGGGATCCCGGACCAGGACCGCAACCCCGTCGGCGCGAAGAAGCGTCCCGACCCCCTCGATCACCGCGATGAACGGGGAGCCGGCTCCCTCGGAGTATCCCAGCGAGCGCGCGACCTGGTTGAGCATCTGGAGGGTGGCGAGCGGACGTGGAAGATCCGTAGCGTCTTCGAGGGGTTGGTTCGATCTGCTCCTGGTCTGCATGGGCCTCGTCCACCGGAGGCCGCGTACGGCCTACCGGAGCGGATCGGGTGAGCCGCGTTCCGAACATTCGTCCGTGGGACACCCCCACGGACCCCCTGCATGGAATGATCGGCAGGAAGGCGGGAAATATTTAGCGGCTAGCCGACGACCGGGAGGAAGCGCGAGAGGAAGGAGACAAACCTCGGAAAGAGGTCCGTGACGAGCATGATGCCGAAGAGGATCAGCACGACACCGCTCGCCACTTCGATGGTGCGGAGCTGGCCCCGGATCTTGCGCGACGCCGCGAGGAAGGAGTTCAGCGCGAGCGAGGAGAGGAAGAAAGGCACCCCCAGTCCCAGCGAGTACACGGAAAGGAGGATCACGCCCGTACCGACGGTCTTCGCGGTGCTCGCGTAGATCAGGATCGAGGCGAGGATCGGGCCGATACACGGAGTCCACCCCGCGGCGAAGGTGATGCCGACGAGCACCGAACCGAGAACGCCGAGCGGCTTCGTGCTGAGCTGCTTCTTCCGCTCGCGGGAGAGCGCGGGGATGGGGATCAACCCGGTCAGGAAGATTCCGAACAGGATGATCAACACGCCGCCGGCCCGCCGGAGGAGGTCCTGATGTTGACGCAAGAATTGGCCCGCCACCGTGGCGGTCGCCCCGAGCGCGATGAAGACGATGGAGAATCCGAGGATGAACGCGAGTGAATGGATGATCGTGAGGCGGCGCACGCGGGGGCCCGCGCTTCCGGACGTCAGCTCGTCGAAGGAGACTCCGGTGATGAACGTTACGTATGAGGGGACGAGCGGCAGCACGCACGGGGAGATGAAGGAAACGATCCCGGCGAAGAACGCCGCGAGCAGCGAGACTTCGTTGACCTGGGATTCGAACACGCGCTTCGCCTAGGTCTCGAGGAGAGGCTTGATCGCCTCCTCGAACGTCTTCAGCTCCGTCCTTCCGATGAATTTCTTGACGATCCGCCCCTGACGGTCCAGCACGAACGTGGTCGGGATCCCGAGAATCCCCCCGAATTGAGCCGCCGTCTCCGCGTTCGCCATGAGCATGGTGTAGTTCACGTTGTACTCCTCGGCGAAGGGCCGAACCACCTTCGCTCCCTCCGCGTCGAGCGAGAGACCGACCACCTGGACCCCCTGCTGCCGGTACTTGGCCTGGAGCCGCACGAAGTCGGGCACCTCGTCCCGGCAGGGCGGGCACCACGTGGCCCAGAAATCGAGAAGCACCACCTTGCCTGCGAAGTCGGAGAGCCGGACGGTCTTCCCCGAGATGTCGGCAAGCTCGAAATCGGGAGCCTTGGACCCGATCGCGCCCGCGTCCGCCGGGACCTTGGCATTGCCCTGCTTCGACCCCTGGCGCGCGCACCCGGACGCGAGAAGCAGCGCCAGGAGCGCCGCGGCGAGTCCCGAGAGCGCGCTCCGAACCGGCCGTGCCGCGGTTGCCCTCTTAGAGGATCGGATAGTATTTCTCGAGCTCATAGTCGGTGATCCTTGTCCGGTAGGCGTCCCATTCGATTCGCTTGTTCTCGATGAACTTCGTGAACACGTGCTCGCCCAGGGCTTCCCGGACGAGTTTCGATTTCTCGGTCAGCTCGATCGCCTCGATGAGGCTCCCGGGCAGGCTTCCGATCTCGAGCTCTCCCCGCTCATGGGCGCTCATCTCGTAGATATCCTCCTCCACCGGGGGGCGAAGCGTCGCGGACCCGTCCATCCCCTTGAGCCCCGCGGCCAGACAGATCGCGAAGGCCAGATAGGGATTGCAGGCGGGATCCGGGCAGCGAAGCTCGACGCGAGTAGCCTTCTCGTGGCCGGGCTTGTACATAGGTACCCTCACCAGGGCGGAGCGGTTCCGCTGGCCCCAGGCGATGTAGACCGGCGCCTCGAACCCCGGCACCAGGCGCTTGTAGGAATTCACCCACTGGTTGGTGATGGAGGCGAACTCCGGCATGTGGTTCAGAAGGCCGGCGATGTAGGAGCGCCCGTTCTTGGAGAGGTGGTACTTGTCCCGGGCGTCGAAGAAGAGATTCTTGCCGCCCTTGAAGAGTGACTGGTGGATGTGCATGCCGCTGCCGTTCTCTCCGTAGACCGGCTTCGGCATGAACGTGGCGTAGTAGCCTCCCTGGCGCGCGATCTCCTTCACGACGTAGCGGTAGGTGATCGTCTGGTCCGCCATCTTGAGCGCTTCGCTGTATTTGAGGTCGATTTCGTGCTGGCTCGACGCGACCTCATGGTGCGAGGCCTCCACCGAGATCTCCATCGCCTGGAGCGCCTCCACGGTGCGCGAACGGAGCTCGGTGCCGATGTCGTCCGGGACCTGATCGAAATACCCGGCGTGATCGAGCAGCGTGCGGTCGCCCACGCCCTTGAAGTAGAAGTACTCCAGCTCGGGTCCGAGGTAGAACGTGTAGCCCTGCTTTTCGATCTTCTTCAAGGCGCGTCTCAGGACGTGACGCGTGTCGCCCGCGTACGGAGTTCCATCCGGGTTCAGGATGTCGCAGATCAGTCGGCCCACGTGCTCGCCGTTCACCTTCCAGGGGAGCATCTGAAACGTGCTCGTGTCGGGCATCGCGACGAGATCGCTCTCGTAGATGCGCGCGAACCCCTCGACGGAGGAGCCGTCGATTCCGACGCCCTCCTCGAGAGCTTCGTTCAGGACCCGAAGCGTGATCCCGACGCTCTTGAGCTGTCCCAGGATGTCGACGAACCAGAGATGGATCATCTCCACGCCGCGCTCTTCGCAGAACTTCACAATCTCCTTCGTCGACTTCAAACTCTCCATCCCTGTCTCCCTCCTTCGTCCCTGGGAACGCCGCCTCGAACGCGCGGCAGGCTACCGCCGCAGCATCATCGCCATGTCCCGCTCCGATTCGAATCCGAAACGCTCGTAAAACGAGTGCCTGTCCTTCGTGAGCAGGAGGAAATCGAGCAATTGTCCGACATCGACTCGCGCGCGGTGGTCCGTGATCTCGATCGGCATCGGGCTACGCAGTGTGTTCGCGGGGTGCGGCAAGGCGGAACAATAGCGGCAGGGGTGAAGCGCCGTCAACATCGTTCGGTTCGCGTCGGAACGGCGCCCCCGATATACTCGCCGCATGAAGCATCTTCGGAAGACGCTCTCCTTCGAGATCCCCGCCCGCATGGACTTCGTGAACATCACGCGGGAGGTCGAGGAGGCGGTGCGGGAGAGCGGGGTTCGGGAAGGGCTCTGCCTGGTGAACGCGATGCACATCACCGCGAGCGTGTTCATCAACGACGACGAGCCGGGGCTGCACGAGGACTACAAGCGCTGGCTCGAGGAGCTGGCACCCCACGATCCGAGCCCGAAACGGTACCGGCACAACCGCACCGGAGAGGACAACGCGGACGCGCATCACAAGCGCCAGATCATGGGGCGCGAAGTCGTGGTCGCGATCACCGCCGGGAAGCTCGACTTCGGCCCGTGGGAG
>DASXQO010000098.1:0-4729 GCA_036507115.1 Candidatus Eiseniibacteriota bacterium
GGCGAGTATCTCATGAACGCCCAGGGGGAAGACGTGGTGGCGGGGATCCGCACACCCCGTCCGATCGAGGAGATGGAGCGCGAGCTTCCGGAGGCCTTCGCCTCGCTTCGCGAGATCACCTCGAGGCTCGAGCGGCATTACCGCGACGTCCAGGACTTCGAGTTCACGATCGAGGAGGGCCGCCTCTTCATGCTCCAGACGCGCCGCGCGGCGCGTACGGGACAAGCGGCCCTCCGGATCGCGGTCGAGATGGTGGAAGAGGGTCTTCTCACGACGAAGGAGGCGATCGAGCGGGTCGAACCGGAGCATCTGGATCAGGTGCTCCACCCCGTGCTCGATCCCGCCGAGCGCAGGAAGCACGAGCTTCTGGCCCGGGGGCTCCCCGCGTCCCCGGGGGCCGCCGCGGGCGCGATCGTCTTCACATCCGACGAGGCGGTCCGGCGCGGCAAGACCGAGCGGGTCATTCTGGTGAGGGCCGAGACCTCGCCGGACGACATCGCCGGGATGAGCTCCGCGCGCGGGATCCTGACCGCCACGGGCGGGATGACTTCCCACGCGGCCGTCGTGGCGCGTGGCATGGGGAAATGCTGCGTGGCGGGCTGCACGGCGCTTTCGATCGACGAGGAGAAGCGCCAGCTCCGCGTGGGCGGCAGGACCCTCCGCGAGGGAATGTTCCTCTCGCTCGACGGCTCGACCGGCGAGGTGCTTCTGGGGGATGCGCCGACCACCGACTCCGAGGTCGTGCGCGTCCTGACCGGGAGGCTCAAACCCGAGCGGGCGCCGCTCTTTCAGTGCTTCCAGCGGCTCACCCAGTGGTGCGACGAGGTGCGCAGGCTCCGGGTGCGCGCGAACGCCGACGTTCCGGAGGACGCCCGGCTCGCCCGGCAGCTCGGAGCGGAAGGCATCGGCCTCTGCCGCACCGAGCACATGTTCTTCGCCGAGGAGCGGATCCCGCATGTCGTGACCATGATCATGAACGCGCAGGAGGCGCGTCAGGCGAAGCTCACCATCGAGCAACTCACCGAGGAACTGAAACACTCCGCGCGATCGGAACGACCGAAGATCCGGCGCGAGCTCAAGGAGGCGGAGGTCTTGGGCCTGGGACCGATCCGCGCGTTCGAGGGGGCGCTGGAGAAGCTCCTTCCGCTGCAGCGCGCCGACTTCCGAGGACTCTTCCTCGCGATGGAGGGCTGCCCCGTCACGATCCGCACGCTCGATCCGCCGCTCCACGAATTCCTGCCCAAGCGCGAGCACCTTCTCCGCGAGCTCCAGGGTCTCAAGCGGGGCCGGGCCTCCGAGGCGAAGCGGAAGCGCCTCGAGGCCACCCTGACGCGGGTCGAGGAGCTCCACGAGTTCAACCCGATGCTCGGGTTCCGCGGCTGCAGGCTCGGGATCCTCCATCCGGAGATCACCCGGATGCAGTCGCGCGCCATCTTCGAGGCCGCTGCGAGCGTGATCCGGGCGGGGAAGCAGGTAGCGCCCGAGATCATGATCCCCCTGGTGGGCGATCCCGAGGAGCTGAGCCGGCAGCGCGCCGTGGTGGAATCGGTCGCGGCGGAAGTGATGGAGCGGCTCGACGTCCGGATTCCACACACGATCGGGACGATGATCGAGGTGCCGCGCGCGGCGGTTCTCGCGGGGGAGATCGCGGAACGGGCCGATTTCTTCTCCTTCGGCACGAACGACCTCACACAGATGACTTTCGGCTACTCGCGCGACGATTCCGGCCGCTTTCTCCCGGAGTACGTGCGCGCGGGAATCCTCCCGAGCGATCCTTTCGTCTCGATCGACGTCCCGGGGGTGGGCGCCCTGGTACGGCGGGCCACGTTCGCCGGTCGGAAGGCCAAACCCGGCCTCAAGGTCGGCGTCTGCGGCGAACACGGCGGCGATCCGGCTTCGATCGAGCTCTTCGAGGAGATCGGGCTGGATTATGTCTCGTGCAGCCCGTTCCGGGTGCCGCTCGCCCGCCTCGCGGCGGCGCGCGCGGCGCTGAAGCGGAAATGAAGGTCGACGCGATCATCCCCGCCCTGGACGAGGCGGAATCGCTGGGCTTAGTCCTCGAGCTTCTTCCCTCGCCCCCGGTGCGGCGGGTCTTCGTGGCGGACAACGGTTCGACCGACGCGACCGCGCGCGTAGCCCGGGAGCACGGCGCCACGGTCGTCTTCGAACCGCGGCGGGGTTACGGCGCCGCGTGTCTCAAAGGAATCGAAGCGCTCGCGTCCGACCCTCCCGACGCCGTGCTCTTCCTCGACGCCGACTTGAGCGACGACCCCACCGAGGCGGCCCTGGTGCTCGCGCCGATCCTCGAGGGAAGGGCGGACCTCGTGATCGGCTCCAGGGTGCTCGGGCATCGCGAGCCCGGCGCGCTCGCGCCGCACGCGAGGTTCGGCAACTGGCTCGCCACGCGGCTCCTCGCGGCGCTCTACGGGGTCCGTTACACGGATCTCGGCCCGTTCCGGGCGATCCGGTACGAATCACTCCGGGCGCTCGGCATGAAAGACCGCGATTTCGGATGGACGATCGAGATGCAGATCAAGGCTGCTCGCCACGGGCTCCGCCACGCCGAGGTCCCCGTGCGGTACCGCCGCCGGGTGGGGCGCTCCAAGATCTCGGGGACTTTCGCCGGGTCGGTCCGGGCCGGCGCGAAAATCCTGGGCACCGTCTTTTCGCACCTCCTTGACCCTTCTTCGCGGGCCGGGGTACCATGACCGGACCTTGATGCGTTCTCGTGTGACCCCGTACGTTCAGCGCACCGCCCTTCTCGTCCTGGCACTCGCGGCCCCGGCCTACACGCCCCCGCCGCTCCTGCACACGACCATGAACCCGCAATCGGCCCATACGTGCAAGGGGTGCCACGTCGAAATCACCCAGCAGTGGATGAACTCCGCGCACGCCCGGGCCGACCAGAGGCAGAATCTTCTCTTCGGGCGGATGTACTTCACCTCGCTCCGGGAAACCCGGGGGGTGACCATGGTGAAGTGCGGCCCGTGTCACGAGACGGTGTCGTTCGTCACCAACGATTTCGAAAAGCTCCGGGACGTGAGCGCCGAAGGCGTGACCTGTGTCTACTGCCACGCCATCGCCGGTCCCGGAACGCCCACGGCCGTCCCTCCGTACACGCTGGAGATCGGCCCCTATCTCGGGCCCATCCGCCAGCCCGTCACGGTGAAAGATCACGCCTCGAAATACAGCGACTACATGACGAAGTCCGACTTTTGCGGCGGCTGCCACCAGTACAAGAATCAACATGGGGTCCTGATCAGCGATACGTTCGGAGAGTGGAAGCGCTCGAAGTACGCGAAGACGGGCGTCACGTGCCAGCAATGCCACATGCCGGGTGGGCCCGCGCGGGCCTCCTCCCTCGGCCCCGTCCGGCCGCGCGTGGCGGATCACTCGTTCCGGGGTCCCGAAGAGAACCGCGCACTGCAAGACGCGGCCACCCTGGCGCTCCGGATCGGAAGGAAGAGCGCCGACACGCTCCACGTGGTGGCGACCGTCACGAACGTGGGGGCGGGGCACGCCATCCCGACCGGAAACGATCAACACCTGCTCCTGATCCGCATGCGGGCGACCGATCCGGAAGGGCGCATCGTCTGGGAGAACGATCCGTTCCAGGACTGGAACAGCTCGGTCTTCGGGCTCCTGCTCGCGAATGAGCTCGGGGCCTATCCCGCCGAGACCTGGACCGCGACGAAGGTGCTCTCCGACCGGAGGATCCAGGCGGGCGCAAGTGTTACGTCGCGATTCGGAATTCCGGTCCGCGACGCGAAGGGCCCGCTCAAGGTGGAGGCGCAGCTTCTCTACCGCCGGGCGCGCCCCGAGACGATCCACTACTACAACCTGCCCGAGGACACCTACGGCATGGAACGGCGCCTCGCGCAGGCGTCGCTGCAAGTCCAGAACCCCTAGACTTAGCGCTCCGAAAATCCTACCGTAGCCGCATGCCGCGCTCGGACCTCTTGGAGGAAATCCGCCGGGAGGGGTACACCCTGCGCGCCATCTGGCGATTCGTCCGCGTGAGCCTCGCCCGCGTCTCGCGCGGGCTTCCCGAACATCCGGAGCTGGTGCGTCCCCTCGCGGCGACCGCCCTCGGATTGTTCGCGCTTCAGTTCGTGGCGGCGCTCCTCCTTTCAATTCACGTGGGACAGAGCGTCGGCGTGACCTATCTCGTCGCCTCGAGCGTGATGCTCCTCTTCATCTCGTTCTGGGTTCTCACGCACGTCGGGCTTCTCCTCGGGTCGCGTGACGGGCAGCTCGTGATCCGGATGCCGATCCCGATCGCGATCACGATGCTCCGGTTCGTCTCGATCCCGGCGATCGTGCTCCTGATCCGCGAGGAGCGCTGGGCGGCGGTCGTGTGGCTTTTCGCGGCGAGCGCGTTCACCGACGTCCTGGACGGGGTGCTCGCGCGCGCGCTTCACGTCGAGACGCGGGTCGGCGCGCTCCTCGATCCCATGACCGACGTGGCGTTCAATTCCTCGGTGTTCATCGCGCTCCTGGAAGCGCGCGTCGTGCCCTGGTGGGTCACCGCCCTCATGCTCGCCCGCTACGCGCTCCTCGTGGGCGGCACGGTCTACCTCTATTTCTTCTACGGCCCCGTGCGGATCCGGCCGACCCTCTTCGGAAAATTGACCGGCGTCCTGACCACGGTACTGCTCGGGTTCCTGCTTCTGGGAATGTCGTGGTGGAACGACGCGACGCGGCAAAGCTTGATAGGAGTGTTCGACGT
>DASXQO010000099.1:0-1937 GCA_036507115.1 Candidatus Eiseniibacteriota bacterium
CGTCTCGGTCCTTACGAGATCGTCGCACCGCTCGGTTCGGGCGGGATGGGCGTGGTCTACCGCGCGCGGGACACGCGGCTGGGCCGCGACGTGGCCCTCAAGGTTCTCCCCGCTTCGCTCACGACGGATGCCGACCGGCTCCGCCGGTTCGAGAACGAGGCGCGCGCTGCCGCGCGGCTCAACCATCCGAACATCCTCCAAGTTTTCGACGTGGGGCAGCATGAGGGACACCCGTACCTCGTCACCGAGCTGCTCAAGGGCCAGACGCTGCGCGAGCGTCTCGCCGACGGCCCCATGGGCGCCCGCCGCGCCGTCGAGTTCGCGATCGGCGTGGCGCAGGGCCTCGCGGCCGCGCACGACGAGGAGATCGTCCATCGCGACCTGAAGCCGGAGAACCTCTTCCTCACCGCGGATGGACGCGCGAAGATCCTCGACTTCGGCCTGGCCAAGCTCACGCGCCCCGACGATGGGGGCGAAGGCACGATCGCGAACGCGCGCACGCTCGGCGCAGACACCGCGGCGGGAATCGTGCTCGGGACCGTGGGGTACATGTCGCCCGAGCAGGTACGCGGCCAGACGGTGGACGGGCGCTCGGACATCTTCACATTCGGGGCAATCCTGTACGAAATGGTATCGGGGAAACGCGCGTTCCACGGCGACTCGCCCGCGGACACCATGAGCGCGATTCTCAAGGAAGATCCGCCGGAGCTGACGGTCGTCGTGAAGGACATTCCACCGGTGCTTGACCGAATCGTCCACCGGTGCCTGGAAAAGGTGCCGGCGCGTCGTTTCCGCTCCGCGCAGGATCTCGCGTTCAGCCTCGAGGCGATCTCGACGGCGTCGAGCACCGCGGCCGGCGAGAGGACCGCCGCAGGCGACGGTGGCCCCGGCCGGCGCCGCGAGGTTTCGTTCGAGGCGGTCACCTTCAGTCGCGGCATGATCTGCACCGCGCGCTTCGCGCCGGATGGCCAAACCATCGTTTACGCCGCCGCCTGGGAAGGAGAGCCACTCCGCATTTTCATGAAGCGCGCCGAGACGCCCGACCCGATCCCGATTGCGGTTCCATCGGCCGACGTGATGGCGATCTCCTCGAAGGGGGAGATGGCGGTCAAGCTGAACCCTCAATTCGCCCACGCCGGGGTGACCCGCGGAATGCTCGCGGTCGCTCCGCTATTCGGCGGCGCGCCGCGGCAGATCGCCGAGAACGTCACGTTTGCGGACTATGACTCCGCGAGCAACGGCCTTCTGGTGGTGCGAGAGGTGGGAGGGAAATCGCACATCGAATACCCTCTCGGCACGGTCCTCTACGAATCGGCTGGGCATGTGAGCTATGCCCGCCTCTCCCCGCGCGGGGACCGGATCGCGTTCCTCGACCACCCGCTGAGGATCGACGACCGCTCTTCCATAGCGGTTCTGGATCTCCAGGGGAAGAAGACGATCCTGACCAAGGAGTGGGCCACGGCGGAAGGGATGACATGGGCGCCGTCCGGAGATGAGATCTGGTTCACCGCTGCCGATCGCGGAGTCTCCCGCACCAGCATCCATGCCGTGAGTCTCTCGGGACAACTGCGCCAGGTCTATGCCTTCGCAGGAGGTATCCTTCTCCACGACATCGCGAAGGATGGGAACGTGCTCCTATCTCGCGACAACATCCGCTGCGGCATCCTCGGGAAAGGCCCGGGAGAGACCCAGGAGAGGGATCTGACATGGCTCGATTGGTCGATTCCCCAGGCGATTTCCGCGGACGGGAAGACGCTGCTCTTCGAAGAGGAGAATCAGAGCGTCGGCAGGGATTACGCGGTATGCATCCGTGGAATGAACGGCTCGCCCGTGATCCGCTTGGGGGAGGGGAGCGCGCGCGGGCTCTCACGCGACGGACGGTGGGCGGCGGCCCGAACTCCGCATGCGGACGCCCCCCTCGTGCTCCTGCCGACGGG
>DASXQO010000100.1:0-2418 GCA_036507115.1 Candidatus Eiseniibacteriota bacterium
CTCGGTCCTCGCTGTCTCGCTCCTCCTCCTGCTGCCCGCAAATAACGCGATGGCCTCCGGATCCGAGCGCCTGCGCCGCGAGGTCCTGCCCACGTTCGAACGAATCAGAATGAACCTGGACGCGCGCAAGCCGGACTACTCCGGATCGGCCCGCATCGAGCTTCGGGTCGTCACCGCGGTCGATTCGTTTCAGTTCCACTCGGAAGGGCTCACGCTCCGCCGGGTCACCTTGCGCGACGCGAAGAAGATCGTGCCTTCCGCTCACGCGTCGTCGGGACCCACCGTCGTGACGGTTCGGACACGCTCGCCGCTCGAGCCCGGCCCCTACACGCTCGACATCGATTTCACGAACGCCTTCAGCACGCGGGCTCAGGGTCTCTACCGCCTCGACACGGGGGGTCAGTCCTACTGCTTCACCCAGTTCGAAGCGGACGACGCGCGGAAGTCGTTCCCGTGCTGGGACGAGCCCTCGTTCAAGATTCCCTTTCAGTTCATCCTCACGGTTCCCATGGCGCATCGCGCGGTGACGAACACGCCGATCGCCCGAACGCTCCCGGGCAAGGGCATCAAGACCGTCGTCTTCCAGAGAACCAAGCCCGTCCCCTCCTACATCCTCGCGATCGCGACCGGACCGCTCGAGCTGGTCCCGATCACGGGCATGTCGGTGCCCGGTAACGTCGTTACCGCGAAGGGCGCCTCCGCACTCGCCGGCACGGCCGCGAAGATGGCCCCGCCGATCCTCGCGGCGCTCGAGCGCTATTTCGGCAGGCCCTACCCCTACGAGAAGCTGGACCTGATCGCGGTGCCCGAGTTCTGGCCCGGCGCGATGGAAAATGCCGGCGCGGTCACGTTCCGGGACGACGTGCTGCTCGCGGATCCCAAGACGGTCGATGTGCAGCAGCTTTCGAGGCTCTCCGTCTACATGGCGCACGAGTTCGCCCATATGTGGTTCGGGGATCTGGTCACGATGGAGTGGTGGGACGATCTCTGGCTGAACGAGGCGTTCGCCGAGTGGATGGGAAACAGGATCTCCGACGAGGTGAACCCCGAATACAACAGGGAGATCAAGGACCTGCGCGAGACGCAGCGCGCGATGACCATCGACGCGCGGCTCTCGACCCGCGCCATCCGCCAGCCCGTGGACGCGCTCACCAACCTCCTCCAGGCAGCGGACGATCTCGCGTACAAGAAAGGGCAGTCCGTGCTCGGGATGTTCGAGGAATGGCTGGGACGCGAGACCTTCCGCGCCGGCGTGCTCGCTTACTTGAAAGAGCACGAGTGGGGAAACGCGGTCGGATCTGATCTCTGGGCCGCGCTCTCGCAAGCCTCCGGAAAGGACGCTTCGGGCGCGATGATCAGCTTTCTCGACCAGGGGGGAGTCCCGATGGTCGATGTCTCGATCCTGGCCGACGGGCGCGTGAAACTGAGCCAGAGGCGGTTCCTGAGCTACGGCGTGACGGCGCCCGCGGAGCAGCTCTGGCGGATTCCGGTCGTCCTGAGCTACTCGGACGGCTCGGGAATCCGCACCCAGCACGTGCTCTTGACCGAGCGCGAGACGACGGTGTCCCTCGAAGGAGGGAAGGCGCCGCTCTGGGTACATCCCAACGGCGGCGCCGCGGGCTACTATCGGTGGAACGTTTCCCCGGAGACGATGCGCCGGCTCGCGGAGGCGGCGGGTACGATCATGTCGCCGAAGGAACGGGTCGGGTTCCTCGGCAACCTCACCGCCTTGCTCGACGCTGGGATCCTCCGCGGAGAGGACTACGTCAAGATCCTCGCCCGGTTCGCCGACGATCCCAGCCCCGAGGTCATTTCCGCGCTCACGGAGAACGTGACCGTCGTGCGTCGCGTCTTCGTGACCCGCGAGCTCGCGGACCCCTACGCGGTCTACGTGCGCCGGACCCTGAGCCCGGCGCTCGGGCGATTCGGCCTGGCGTGGCGGCCCGGGGAGGTGGCCGGCGTCTCGACCGCGCGCTCCTTGCTGATCGGCGCGCTTGGGGACGACGGAAAGGACACGCGGGTCTTTGCCTACGCGGACTCGCTCGCCAAGCGCCATATCGCGGAGCCGGGCTCGGTAAATCCCTCCTTGATCGAAGCCGCGCTCGCTCTTTCGGCGCTGCGCGGGGACGAGGCGCTCTTCACGGACTACAAGAAGCGCTTCGAAACCGCGAAGATTCCCGCAGAGCGCTCCCGGTATCTGAAGGCGCTCGGGAATTTCCGCGATCCGAAGCTCGTGGACGCCGCGATCCGCTACTCGCTCGAGGGTCCGTTACGGCCCCAGGAGTTTTTTGTCATCCCGACAGAGCTCGGCTCCTCGATCGAATACGAGGACGTCCCGTTCAAGTGGATGACCGGAAACTACGCGACGATCCAGTCGAAGGTCCCGCCGATGTTCATGGTCTTCATGCCGACCTTCGT
>DASXQO010000101.1:0-13602 GCA_036507115.1 Candidatus Eiseniibacteriota bacterium
TTCGGTAGCAGGACGGTCCTCCGGAAGTCTGCCGTAGTCACAAGCTGCCAGAATTCTGCATTTCGAGCGAGCTTCTTGAACTCAGGAGTCGCGATCACCTTGTGGAAGAGATCGCTCTGCAGCAAAGCCTGGATTTGAGGATCCGCCAACACCACGTCCT
Source organism: Candidatus Eiseniibacteriota bacterium (assembly GCA_036507115.1). GTDB lineage: Bacteria > Eisenbacteria > RBG-16-71-46 > SZUA-252 > SZUA-252 > WS-7. Next base: position 161 of record DASXQO010000101.1, read on the forward strand.
TGTCCGTGATCTGCGTCGCCTGGTACCTCTTGGCAGCACCGATCGTCCCTTCGAGCCCTGACTTCGGCGGGATGATCCCCGTGAAGTGAGCCACCGCGAGCCCGACGACCCCGACCACGGCCAACCCCAGAATGATTCCCGGTCTCTTCATCTCATCGTCCTCCTTACGCTCCCTGATGAACCCAGGTGTTTCGGCGGACTCTGCTGCTCCGCCATCCGCTCTGCCCCAAATACATCCTTCGCCGAAAAAGGTTGGTGAATGACTGCGGTAGTTCCAACCTCCTAGCTGCCGGACCGAGGAGCCCCAGTCTCGAGCTCGCCGTGGACCAGTCCATCCGGGGAGTGGATGGCGATTCGGAGTGGTGACCCGGCAGGTCCCCTCCGCGCCAGATAGAGGAGGTACTGGCTCTCGCCTAACTTCTGCATCCTAATGGAAAGCCGGCCGAAACCAAGCATTACCTCGTTTCCGGCGGGGTTTTGCCGCACGGCCTCGGCGCTCCAATCGCCGGGGTCGAACGACACGATGATCTCGCTTCCACGGGGCGCTTGGGCCGTGATCCGGGCCAGCACCCCGTCCCTTCCGGAGAGCGTCTCAGCTTGTACCCGCCCCACGCGTAAGGGGAAGTCCCGACTGCTGATATGTTGGTAGGAGGCGGCGTCCGGCGGCGGGATCATGGCACCCGAGAAGGACCTGGAGTCCCACCCCGGCCGGGCCAGGAAATTTCCGGTAAGGAGCGCGAATGCGAGCACCCCCAGGGCGGCCCCGGCGGCGAACGAATAGGCGTATCGAAACGCTGGGCGGCCCCGGAAAACCGAGGCGATCGCCTCGAGCCATCCTTCCCGAGCGGGAGCCGACCCCCGCTCGCGGATCGCCCGCAAGACGCCCTGCTTGAGCTCCACGGGAGGGTCTTCCATCCCGACCTGGCTCAAGACGGCGAAGACCCCTCCCAGTTTCTTGTATTCGGCCCGCACGTCCTCCCGTGACTCGAGCGCCCGGTTCAGGCGCTCCGCATCCTCGGGGGTAGCGGTCCCGTCGAGCTGCTCATTCATGAGCCGTTCCATTTCACGGTCTTTCATGGCTTCGTGATTCCATTTTTGGAGAAGATGCCTCCGAGAAGCTGCCGCGCCGTGTGAAGGCGGGACTTCACGGTTTTCTCGGGTACCTCGAGCACGCCGCTCATCTCCTGGTACGAGAGCTGGACGAAATGCCGCAGCACGATCACCTGGCGATAGTCGGGCGACAGTTCGAGCAACGCCGCCTGGATGGAATCGCGAAGCCGGCCCTGGGCACATTCTTCCTCGGGCCCGCATTCACCGGATTCGAGCGACTCGTCCAGAGGCTCCATCCGCCGCGCCTTGTTCAGATGATTGAGCGATTCATTGATCATGATCCGGTACACCCAGCTGAAGAACTTGTGTCTCCGGTCGAACCTACCCAGGTTTTCGTACGCCTTGAGGAAGACGGTCTGCGTGACGTCGAGCGCGTCTTCCCGGTTGCCCACCATCCTGAGAGAGACGTTGAAGAGAACCCGCTGGTAGCGGTCGATCAACTGCCCGAACGCCCCCCCATCGCCTTCCAGGCACCGGAGCACCAGATGGTCCTCGCTCTCCTCGACCCTAATTACAGGGGACTTCGCAGAAAGTTGGCGGGAGCCGCTCATTCCGCCTCCCGGGCCGGGCGGCGTACCCGCATCTGCCCCTGCCTATTCAAGGCGCAGCACCTTGTCGAGACCCGCATACACGAATACCGACCGGATACGGGGTTTGAGGTTGGTGAGCCGGAAGGTGTGGCCCGCGTCCCGGAGCCTCTTGTAGGTCTGGACGAGCACTCCCAGGCCGGCGCTCGAGACATAGTCCAGGTCGGTGAGGTCGATCGTGGCGGGCTCGTTGACCTTCTCGAGGGCGGCCTTGGCGCGGTCGGCTTGCGCGGCGTCGAGCCTCCCGGAGAGTTTGATCAGGCCGCCGCCCTGGAGCTGGATCTCGAGCATCACAGGGGGAATTTCTTGGTGAGGGTGATGATGGCGCTCCGTTCTTTGTACTCGTACCGGACCGAGTCCGAGATTTGCCTCACGAGGCGGAGGCCGAGTCCTCCCTCACCCGCTCCTTCCCCAGGCCCCGGCTGGGCTGTGGGGTCGAAGGGTTCGACGTTGAAATCGCGGAGCGTCACCACCAACTCTTCACGCTCTCCGGCGAGGCCGACGCTTACGTCCGGGCCGCCACCCTTCCCGTGCTTCAGCATGTTCGTGAAAATCTCTTCGATCAGGAGATCGATCGTGAACGAATGCTCCGGGTCGAATCCCCTGGCGCCGACGTAGTCGGCGACAAACCGGACCATCGGTTCGAGCGAACGGAGGTTCCTCGGAAATCGCCGCTCTGCCATGCCTTGATCTCCCCTCGGAGATTTTCCGCGCGGACGACCGCCGGCTGCCCGCCCCGAGGAATCGGGCTCAGAGCTTGCAATCTAGTTCGTATCAGCGGGCGATTCAAGGGCGCGAAATAGCGGCGGGGCGCCCGGGAAGTGGTTTTAACATATTGGGGAATATAACGTTAGTGGTGCCGGCAATCGAAAGCAAAGCCCTGAACGTGACTCGAAAACTCAGGATCCCATCCCCTCCGGTAGCACCTTCCGGTGCACCCGAGTGTAAGAGAGACAATGAAACGTGAGATGAGGTCGGTCGCGTGGTCAGCCCCCCGCGTCCCGTGGCTTCGTATTGCCTGGGAGGAGGTCCGGGAAACCGGGCATCAGATCCGCAGAGCCCCCCGCTGGGCTCTCGCCCTCGGCGGCCTGGCCATGCTCCTCCTCACGCTCCACTGGGAAACCCATACCGGGGTCCTCGAATCCCACCTCTTCGCGCACTGGGCAAAGCGTATGACGTATTACATCCAGCCGGGTCCGGCGGACGACGTGGTCTTTCCGAAAGCGGGACCGGCCGACGTCCGGCGAGGATACACGCGCATTCCCGAGTTCACGGAAAATCTGGAGTCGCACGGTTTCCGCGTGGCGGAGCAGGCCCGCTTCTCGCCTGCGCTTGCGCTGGCGGCCCGGTTCGGGATCTCACCTCCCTACCGGGAACCGGCCGTGGCTGGACTCGCCATCGAAGGCGCGGACGGGAGCGACCTGTTCGAGGCCTCGGACAAGACCGGCGGCTTCGGCGCCTATCAGGACATCCCCCCCATCGTCGTGCGGTCCCTGCTCTTCATCGAGAACCGTGAGCTCGAAAAGAGCACGAGCCGCTGGAGCAACCCCGCGATCGATTGGGGACGCTGGGCCAAGGCGGTCCTCATCTACTCCGCCAGCCGGATGGGCATCCCGGTGCGTATCGAGGGGGGCAGCACGCTCGCGGTCCAGGTCGAGAAATACCGGCACTCCGAGGACGGACGGACGGGATCCCCCGTCGACAAGCTGCGCCAGGTGCTCACGGCGAGCTTGCGGGTCTACCAGGAGGGGCCGGATACGCGTGAGGAGCGGCACAACATCATCACGGATTATCTCAACAGCGTTCCGCTCGGGGCGACGCGGGGACACGGCGAGGTCTTCGGTCTGAATCAGGGGCTTCAAGTCTGGTTCGGAAAGGAACCCATGCGCGTGATGAACCAGATCCGCTCGGGAAAGACCGCGGCCGCGCGTGCGCGCGCCATGAAACATGTCTTGGCGCTCCTCTGCGCCGTGCGGGCCCCGAGCCGGTATCTGCGGGAGGACCGCGCCGCGCTCGAACGCCGCGCCGATCTCTACGCCGGGCTCCTCGCGCGGGAAGGGATCCTCGACGCGGACTTCGCCGAGCGCGTCCAGAAAGTCCCGCTCTCCTTCGCGCGGCGCTCCGAGGGCGACACCGGGGACCACAGGATTCCGCCGACGAGCAAGGCAACGAATCGGATCCGGATCGATCTGGAGAAGGCGCTCGCCGTCCGCGGCCTCTACGATCTGAACCGTCTCCACCTCAACGTGGAGTCGACGGTGGACGCGGGCCTCCAGCGCGATACGGAGGAGCTCATGAAGCGTCTCTCCGACTCCGCGTTCGTGGCCGAGCACGGCCTCCTGGGCAAGCACCTCCTCACCGGGGGAAATCCCAGGGGCGTGGTCTACAGCATGCTCCTCTACGAGCGCACGCCGGAGGGAAACGAGGTACGGGTCCATGCCGACAACCTCCGGGGCCCGTTCGACGTGAACGAGGGGATGAAGATGTCGCTCGGAAGCACCGCGAAGGTCCGGACGCTGGTGCATTATCTCGAGGTGATGGAGCGCTTACATCAAGATATCTCCGGGCTCGATTCCGACGCCATCAGCGCCTACGAGCGCAAGGCGCCGGATCCTCTGACGCGCTGGGCCTGTGAAACGCTGCGGGAACACCCCGCGATGCCGGCCGAGAGCCTCCTGACGCGTGCGGTCGAACGGCCCTATTCGGCGAGCCCGGGCGAGCTCCTCTACACGGGCGGAGGGCTCCACGCGTTCGTCAATTTCGATTCGAGCGACAACCGGAGAAGACTGACCGTCCGCGACGCCGCGACCCGGTCGACCAACCTGGTCTTCGTGAGGTTGATGCGCGATCTCGTGCGCTACCACGAAGCGCGTCTCCCCTACGACGTCCAGCGGGTGCTCTCCGGAGAGGATTCCCTGAGACGCCGGTCCATGCTGACCGAGATCGTGGACGAGGAGTCCAAGGCCACGATCGCCCGGGCGTTCCGCGAATACCACGGTCTCACCCTGGAGGAGTCGCTGGAGCGTCTCCTGGGCCCGAGGAGCCGCTCGCCCCGTAGACTCGCGATGCTCTACCTCGCGTGGCATCCAGCTGCCAGCCCCGAATCGCTCGGCGCATGGCTCGGGCGGCATGCGGATCGCGACTCCACCCTCCCTCCGGAGCGACTGATGAGGATGTACGCCGGCAGCTGGCTCTCGCTCGAGGACTACGCCTATCTCCTGGACAAGCATCCGCTCGAGATCTGGGCGGCCGGGGAGCTGGTCCGCGAGCCCGGGCTCACGCGCGAGGGGCTCCTCGAGGCGAGCACTGCGGCGCGCCATGAAGCCTCGGAGTGGTTGTTCCGCACGCGAAACCGTCGTGCCCAGGATCTCAGGCTGCGGACCCGGTTCGAGCGCGACGCGTTCGCCCGGATGACGCCCTACTGGCGCCGGCTCGGTTTTCCGTTCGCGCGGCTGGTTCCCTCCTACGCCACGGCGATCGGGAGCTCCGCCGATCGCCCCACGGCGCTCGCGGAACTCATGGGGATCATCGTGAACGCCGGAGTGGACCGCCCGGCGCAGCGGATCAACCGTCTCGTGTTCGGGCCGGGCACCCCGTACCACACGGCCCTCGCGGCCGAGGCCTCGCAGGGCAAGCGTCTGCTTTCCCCGGCCGTCGCGCGCTCGACCCGCTCGGTCCTGAGCCAGGTCGTAGCGAACGAATCGGGGACCGCGCGGCGGCTCAAGGACGTGTTCCGCGACGCGAACGGCAGGCCCATCCCGATGGGCGGGAAGACGGGCACCGGGGACAACCGCTTCCTGAGCTTCGGCCGCGGCGGGAGGATCCTCTCTTCGCGCGTGGTGAGCCGCACCGCTGCGTTCACCTTCTTCATCGGGGACCGGTACTACGGCGTGGTGACGGCGTCGGTGTTCGGACGCCGGGCCGGAAATTACAGCTTCACGAGCGCCTTGCCGCTCCGATTCCTGGAACTCCTCGCCCCCTCCATCGAGAAAAGGTGGCAGGGAACCCCGGCGCAGGGCCAAGGGGAGGAGGTCGCCCTACTTCAGAACCTCCACCTGGACCCTTCCCGCGCGGTCCAGCACGTCGACCCCCACGTCACGCTCGTAGCGCCGAATAACTAGATCCACTTCGCCCTGCCCGACCCGGAGTTTCCGGACCGTGACCTCCTCCAGGCTCTGCGGCAGCGCCGGATGATCGAAAGAAACCCGGCCCCGCATCCCGTCCACGCTGAGCCCGAGGCACGCCTGGAGCGTCATGAAAAAGGCTCCCGCCGCCCAGGCCTGCGGCGCGCGCGCAACCGGATAGGGCGTCGGCCCCGCGCCGGGGCCGCGCTCGAATCCGCAGAAGAGCTCGGGCATCCGGGCCAGATCGAGGAAGAGCGAGGCGTCGAAGAGGCCCGAGAGAATCCGGGTCGCATGATCCTTGAAGCCGTAGCGTGCGAGACCGGCGGCGATGATCGCGTTGTCGTGCGGCCACATCGATCCGTTGTGGTAGGACATCGGGTTGTAACGCGCCTGCCCCGCCGCGAGCGTTCGCACGCCCCAGCCGCTGTGAAAGTCGTCCCGCCCCATGCGGCGCGCCAGACGCTCCGCGCGGGACGCGTCCGCGATCCCGGTCCAGAGGCAGTGCCCGGCGTTCGACGCCAGCACGCGGCACGGGCGCTTCTCTCCGTCCAGCGCGAGCGCATAGCTCTCCAGCTCGTCGCACCAGAAGGTCTCCTCGAACCGCTCCTGGACGGCTTCCGCCTGGCGCCTCAGGCGCTCGCCCAGCTCTCCGAATCCGAGCGCCGAAGCGAGCGCGGAGGCCTCTTTCCGCGCGGCGTAGACGTATTCCCTGCACCTCACAGAGCGCGATCGGACCCACGGCCAGAGCGCCGTCCTCGTGGAAGATCGAATCGCCGGAGTCCTTCCATCCCTGGTTGACGAGTCCCGTCGGCGAGAGCCGGAAGTATTCCACGAAGCTGTCGTGATTTTTGTCCCCGTAGGTTTCCATCCAGGCGAGCGCCAGCTCGACGTGGGGCCAGAGCTGGCGGATCAGCTTGAGGTCCCCGGTCCTCCGGGCGTACGCGCCCGCGAGCATCACGAAGAGCGGCGGCGCGTCCACGCTTCCGTAGTAGCGTCGGAACGGGACCTCCCCCAGCGCGGCCATTTCCCCGCGGCGCATCTCGTGGAGGATCTTTCCGGGCTCCGCGTCCCGCTCGAGATTCTGCTCCTGCGCCTGGGTCTCGGCCAGAAAAATGGAGCACTCCCTTGGCGAGTCCGGGATTCATCCAGAGCACCTGCAGCGCGGTGATGATCCCGTCGCGCCCGAAGGGCGCGCTGAACCAGGGCACCCTGGCGTACGGATACGGGCCGCACCCGGTCTCGGTGAGCATCATCTGCAGGTCCGCGGCCGAGCGATTCACCCAATTGTTGAATTGCCCGTTCGAGGAAACCACCTCGCAGCGGGAGGACGGATCCCGCTCCAGCGCCTCCCGCGCGGCGCGGCGCGCCCCTTCGAACGGGAGCGGCTCCTTCGCGGCGCGCCCCAGCTCGCACGCAATCGTCACGAGATAGGACGTGGCCTCCCCCGCCTTCAGCGCGATGTCGAATTCGAATTCGGAGTCGGAAACCGCGGCCGGAGCGGGCTCGCAGAGAATCCGGGTGCGCCGGATGACGCCGTCCAGGCCCTTGTACGAAAGGGCCGCGCTCGATTCGCGGAGGACCGGGTCGAGCTTTCTTCCGGTCGCCTCGCGGCGCGTGCCCCGCACCTCGAAGATGTCGGCGTAATCCGCCTCCCAGCGGTAATGCAGTACGACCCGGACCGGATCGAGCCCGTAGTTTACGACGCGGATGCGCTCGTAGCAGGCCGCGTCATACAGGAGTTGCTCCCGGGAGACATGGAGCGTGCCGCGGGCTATGACAAGCCGCTCGTCGGACCGCACGTCGGGATTGGTGAGGTCCACCGTGAGGACCATGTTGTCGTCGCTGACCCGCGAATTCAGGAGGAGCAGCCATTCCTGGCCGAGGAGAAGCCCGAGGCGGGACACGAAGCGGGTGCCCTCGTGGTACGGGCCCAATTCCCCCATCCCGACCGGCGCCATGTCCCCAAAACGGTCGAACACGGCGAAGGTGTCCCCGTGCTTGAGCACCCGCGTGCGGTCGGCCAGCCGCGTGGAGGTCGCCAGGATGTAAAACTGGTCTTGCAATCGGATGATATCCATCTCTTCATCGATGATATCGCATCCGGAAAACTCTTTCCCAAACCCGCCGTCCTTCCTACAATTAAAGGAGTTATGAACCCCGCGAAAACCGACGTCGGCGAGCGCGTGAAGCGGGCGCTGACAAGGATGGCCAGACGCCAGGCCCTGGGAGGCGAGATATCCGACCAGACCAGCCCAGAGGATTTGGCGAGGGCCGCGCGGGGGTACCTGGGCGACGCCCAGATCGTCATCGCGTCGAACCGCGAACCCTACCAGCACGTCAACACCCCCACGGGCATCGAGGTAGTCCGGAGCGCGGGGGGCCTCGCCTCCGCGCTGGATTCCGTGGCGCGGGCAACCGGCGCCACCTGGGTCGCCCAGGGCGCGGCGGATGCCGACCGGCTCGTGTGCGACGCCCTCGGAAGGATCCGCGTCCCGCCCGGGAACGAGCGCTACACGCTCCAGCGGGTCTGGCTCTCGCCGGAGAGTCAGGCGCTCGAATACCGGCGGTTCTGCAACGGCTGCCTCTGGCCGCTCTGCCACATCGTCTACGTGAGGCCCCATTTCGTTGCGGCGCGGTGGCGCGCGTACCAGGAGGTGAACGACCAGTTCGCGGAGGCGATCCTCGCCGCGCTCGGACCGAAGCCCGGGATCGTGCTCTTACAGGATTACCATCTGGGGCTCTGCGCCTCCGCGCTGCGCGCCCGCCGTCCCGATCTCTCGATCATCATGTTCTGGCACATCCCCTGGCCGAATCGCGAGGTGTACCGCACCTTCCCTTGGCGGCGGGAGCTTCTCGAGGGCCTTCTGGCCTGCGATCTCGTCGGATTCCACATCCAGTACCACGCGATCAACTTCCTGGACACGGTCGCGCAGGAACTCGAATCGCACATCGATCAGGAGCGATTCGCGATCCGGCGCCGCGGCAGAAAGACGTTCGTGAGAACGTACCCGATCAGTCCCGACGCGGCCGAGATCTCACTCGCCGCCTCCGAGCCGTGGGCCACGCGGGCCGCGGACCAGCTCCGGGAATCGCTCGGACTGGGGGGACGCACCGTGGTGCTCGGCGTGGACCGTCTCGACTACACGAAGGGAATTCCGGAGCGGCTCATCGCCTACGAACAGCTCCTCACAGCCCGCCCCGAGCTGCGCGGGCGCGTCGCCTTCATCCAGATCGGCGTGCCATCGCGCGTGGATCTCCCCGAGTATCAGTCGCTCACGGAGACGGTCGAGGAGCTCGCCGCACGCCTGAACCGGCGCTTCGGCGAGCCGGACCGGCCCGCGATCCACCTCATCATGCAGAACCTGGGATTCCGCGATCTCATCCCCTACTACGTGCTGGCGGACGTCGCGGTGGTGAGCGCGCTCCACGACGGTATGAATCTCGTCGCGAAGGAGTACGTCGCGGCGAAGGTGAATCTGGACGGCGCCCTCGTCCTGAGCCCGTTCACGGGAGCCGCGCGGGAGCTGGACCAGGCGATCCAGGCCAGCCCCTACGACACGGAAGCGCTCGCGGCCGCGATCGGGCGAGCGCTCACGCTCGACCCGGCGGAACGGGCGCGGCGCATGAGGGCGATGCGCGAGGTGGTGGCGGGCCAGAACATCTACGATTGGGCGAGCAAGATCCTCCGGGACGCGCGCCGGTTGCACCTCGTGCCGGTCGCGTCGCGTCCCGGTCCATCGCGTCCCGGCGCGTCTCGTTGACGCGCCCGCTGTTTCATCCCGAATCGTGGGCGAGGGTGCGCGCGGCCCTTCGCGCCCGGAACCGCTCGGTGCTCGTCGCGCTCGATCTGGACGGGACGATCGCTCCGATCGCTCCGCTTCCAAAGCTCGCGCGCGTGCCGGCGGCAACGCTTCGCTCCATCGCGCGCGCGGCGCGGGCCGGGGGCGTGAGGGTCGTGGTCCTGAGCGCGCGGCGCGTCTCGGACATGAGACGGCTCATCCCGGTGCGGAACGTGCTCCTCGTCGGACAATACGGGCTCGAAGGCCCGCTGGCGCCCCCGCGTCGGGTTCTCGCGCGCCTGCGCCGTGCGTGTGGGCGGGTGACGCGGGCCCTGATACCCCGGGTCCGGCCGGTGCGGGGCGCGCTCCTCGAACCCAAGGGGCTGACGGTGGCGGTCCACAACCGGAACGTGAGCGGCGCGCTCGCGCGGCGGAAGTTGCGCGAGGGGGTCCGCTCGGTCGCCTCGAACCAGGCGAGCCGCGCGGGTCTCGTCCCGACGCCGGGACGGAGGGTCGTGGATTTCGTGCCGCGCGGCCGCGACAAGGGCGTGGCGCTTCGGGCGCTCCGGGCGCGGCTCAAGCCGCGCGCGCGGACTGTGTTTTACTTCGGGGACAGCGAGGGTGACGAACCCGCGTTTCGGGCGCTCGGACGCGGCGACTTTCCGGTTCGCGTCGGAAGGGGCGCGACGCGCGCGCGTTACCGGGTGGCGGACCTCAGGAGCGTCACCCGATTTCTCGATGCCGTGGCGGCCCATCGGGCCGACTCGGCGTGATCGAAGGAGGTGGACCCGTGCAGGTACAGATGAGCTCCATCATTCCGGCCGACTTCGGGGCCCAGCTTCAGGCGACGCTCACGAGCGTGTCCGAGGGTCTGATTCTCTTCGTCATCTCGGCCGCCGTTTTTCTGCTGGGCTGGATCGTTGCGACGCTCGTCTCCCGCCTGGTGCAGGCTCTGTTCTCGCTGATCGGCGTCGATGCTTCCTACGCGCGGCTCCGGAGCGCCGGCGGGCTCGCGCCCGAGCTCTCCCCGAGCCGGCTCGCGGGGTACGTCATCTTCTGGGCCATCCTTCTTGCCGCGGTCCTGGTATCGCTGCGGGTCGTGGGTATGGATCTCGCGCCCTCGATCACCGAGCGGCTTCAGGACGTCGTCCCTCGCGTCCTGACTTCCGCGCTCGTGCTTCTCCTGGGCATCCCGATCGCCGTGGGAGCCGGACGGATCATCGGCACGCTTCTCGCCTCGACCGGCGTGCGTCTCGGACGGCTCCGCTCCCAGATCATCGTCGCCGTGATGGTCGTGTTCATGGTGCTCCTCGCGTTGGAGCAGCTCGGCCTCGCGGCGCAGCTCGTCATGTCGGTCGGGATCGCGGCGGTCGGCGCTGTGGGCCTGGCGCTCGCGCTCTCGTTCGGACTGGGATGCCGCGACCTCGCGCGCGATCTGGTCGTGGAATACCTGCGCGCCGCCGACAGTGAGGCGCCGACCGACCGCTCATGACGCGTCCTGCGTTCCACTTCTCGACGGTGGCGCATCTCGAGTATCCCGCCGGTCCCGTCGCGACCGACCTGGCGACGCTCCGCGACGGGATCGCGTCGGTGCAGCCGGAGTCGCTCTTCTACCACATCACGCGGGTGGCGGTGCGCCACCCGCGCGCGCGCGATCTTCCTCCGAATGACTTCGCGAACTGGACCGGGGTGGCGTTACAAGATCCCGAGACCGCCGAACGGCTGGCCTTGAGCGGAGCGCAGCCGCTCGTGCCGCTCGAGGAGCTCCGCGCTTCGCTGGTCCGGATCCTGGACGAGGTCCGGGGGCGCAAGCGGCCGGAGGCGGTGGCGGAAGCGGCGGCGTTCCACTTCATCAGCGCGCGCAGCGTGAAGGCGCCTCTCGATCTCGTCGCCGAGGAGCCGGAGCAGGTGGTCGAGCTCTGGTCGCATGTGGACGCCTCCGCGGCCTTCTATCACCTCGTGGAAGCGAGGGTGCTGGGAGTGGAGGAGGACGATCTCGTGATCTGGCTTCACCGCCGCGGCGCGCAGCGTCTCGCGGAGTGCGCCGAATCGCTGACCCTGGGGGGGATGCCGCTCCTGCGCCTGCACCGCGAGATCGGCGCGCGGTGGCGCCGGTCGCTGATCCCGTCGCGCCTCGTGCGGCGGACGGAGGAGTCCGAATCGGTCCGTCGCCAGGAAGCGCGCGCGGTCGTCGCCCGCTTCGCCGGGCGCCTGCGTAAGCCAGCAAAGGATTCGAAGTGACCGCCCACGAGACCGTTGTGGGCCCGCACCCGCCCCTCCCTCCCCCGGAGGCCGCCCCGGCCGAGGGATTGGGATGGCTCCCGCGCTATGCCAACGTCGTCGGTCCGAGCACGCTGCGCGCCCTCGAGGCGCTCGCGAGGCGTCTCCGGGGACACCGCATCGTGATGGTCAACACCACCAAGACGGGGGGCGGGGTCGCGGAGATCCTGCACCGCATCGTCGTCATCCTGAACGAGCTCGGCGTCCCCACCACGTGGGAAGTCATGGAGGGGGACGACCGCTTTTTCGGGGTGACGAAGAAAATCCACAATGCCCTGCACGGGCACCCCGCGGCGCTCACGGCGGAGGACCGCGAGATCTACGCAGAGCGCACGCGCCGCGAGGCCCAGCGGCTCGAGCTGGACGGCGACCTTATCCTGATCCACGATCCACAGCCTGCCGGGCTCGTAGCACTTCGCCGCGAGCAGGGACAGCGCTGGGTCTGGAGGTGCCACATCGACCTCTCCTCGCGCGATCCCGAGCACTGGGAGTTTCTGCACCCGTGGGTCTGCCAGTACGACGCCGCGATCTTCTCCGCGATCGAATTCGTCCCGCCGCTTCCCATCCCGACCTACCTCGTGCCCCCGTCCATCGATCCCTTCTCCGCGAAGAACCGGGAAATGGAGCCCGAGGAAGTCGCCTCGGTCCTGGAGCGCTACGAGCTGCCGCGCCGCGGGCCCTGGGTCACCCAGGTCTCGCGCTTCGACCGCATCAAGGATCCAATCGGCGTGATCGAGGCGTTCCGCATGGTGCGGGCCCGGCGCCGCGCCCGGCTCCTCCTCGCCGGGGGAGGCGCGAGCGACGATCCCGAAGGCGCGCAGGTGCTCGCCGAGGTGCGGGAGCGCGCGGAGAAGGTGAAGGACGTGACCGTGCTGGAGCTTCCGCCCGGTTCCGACGTCGAGATCAACGCGATCCAGCGGGCCTCGACGGTGGTGATGCAGAAATCGCTCCGGGAGGGGTTCGCGCTCACGGTGTCGGAGGCCCTGTGGAAGCGCCGGGCGGTGGTGGCGAGCGCGGTCGGTGGAATCCCGCTGCAAGTCTTGCACGAGCGGACGGGGCTCCTCGCGCGCTCGATCGAGGGAGCGGCGTTCCAGACGATCCGCCTGCTCGACAACGCCGACCTGAGGCATGATCTCGGCGTGGAAGGCCGCGCCCACGTCCGGGACAATTTTCTCCACACGCGCGAGGTGCGCGACTACGTAGCGGTCTTCACGTCGCTCTTGTGACGAGAGCCCGGAGGTCGGATCCCCCCGGGCTCTCCTCTTCAACCCTTCGAACGCGGATTACTTCATGCGGGTGTAGGTGATCTCCATCTCGGTCTGTTCTTTCCCGTCCCGGTTGCAGATCATGGACATCGAGTATTGGTTCTCGTCCGCGACTTTCGTGATCATCCTATAGGGGACCGGCTTGCCGGTCGCCGGATCGTTCATCACCGACTTCATCGTCAGCACCTTCCCCGATGGGTCCGCCGACCCGTCGCTGAACGCGAGCCCCGTGCCCATATTGTCGGCCCAGACGCTGACGAATTCCTTCTTTTGGTTGTCGTACCCCATGAGGCCGAA
>DASXQO010000102.1:0-9519 GCA_036507115.1 Candidatus Eiseniibacteriota bacterium
GCGCTCGGTGCCGCCCCAGAGCGAACCCCTCGCGTCCCAGAAACCCTTCTCACGTTCGCGAGTGTCGTACGCCGCGTCGAATCCCACGCCGGTCCCGACCCCCAATCGATACCGGGCCCCGAGATGGACCCGCGCCTCCTCGCGCCGCGGTTCGAACTCGGGCAACGAATCGATGCGGTAGACGATCTTGCGCGACGCGGCCTTGAGCGAGGCGACCCACGTGAGCGCCGGATCGGGCCGCCAGGACAAAGCGCCTTCGAGCGCGACCGTGGGAAACTCCCAACGCTCGCGCGAGCCCGCGTCGGGAGAGAGATTCGCGTCCGGGGACTGAACCCAGGTCTCCTTTCCCGTGCCGGCGCGGATCCGCCACGCGTCGCTCCAGCGCCCGCCGTCCCGCGCCGCGCGGATGGCGACGTGCTTCCGATCCCATTCGCTTTCGCCGCCGATCGAATCCTGAATCGTGCGCTCGTAGAGGAGCCCCTCCAGATCGAACCGGTGCCCTCCCAGGCGTCCCAGCTCGGCGTTCAGAGCGTAGCGGGCCGACAACGACGTTTGAAGCGGTCCCAATCCGTGCGCCTGATTCCGGCTGAACGAGGCGTAGAGGTCCCGCCGGAACGCGAGGGTCTCGAAACGCGCCCCGGTGAGCTGCGCGTCTCCGTCCCCCCTCCGGTACACGAGGGTCGATCGTGATCGGGCAGCCCTCGCGGTGTCGGCGGGAGAGCGCGGGAACGTCGGCCCCCTCGGAGCGGGCAGCGTCAGGGTTTCTCCGGGCCCGCGAAACCACGCGCGCTCGGAGGGAAAATGGATCGCGTCCAGGTCGAGCGTCTCCGTGCCGTCGGCGCGAGGGTCGTTCAGCGCGAACGGGAGCCAGGGGGCTCCCCATCCGAGCGTCGCCGATCCGACGAGCGGCTCGTCGGTCGCGCGCTCGGATCCGTTGGACCAACCGTCCAGGCCGAACAACCCGCCCCCGTCGGGGAGCGCGATCGACCCCTGGGTGGGACCGAAGAGCGGGAGCGCACCCACGAAAACCGCGCGCCGCAGCCTAAGCACGTCCTCGAGCGACGCTGCCCCGAGCTTCCGCTCGGAGACCATGTCGATCGGCGGCGCGATCGGGGCCGCGGACTCGGGCTCAGCACGCGTGCTGTCCTCGGGGGTCTCGCCGCTCGCGCTGTCGGCTGCCGCCGGCGGCACGCGGGCGCTGTCGGCGGGCGCCGGCGGCAAGCCGGGTCCCGCCGCGGGCGCGACGCGCGCGCTGTCGGCGGTCCCGCCCGCCGGGGGCGCCGCGAACGCCATGGAGACAATCGGGCACGACATGAGGATTGCGGCCGCCACGAGCCGGCGCGCGCCCTCAGCCCGCATGCCGCGCCGCCATGGGGTGCTGCCGCAGCCACGGGATCGCGAGATTCCCGATCAGACCGAAGATCACGAGATTGGACGCGAGGTGCTGCAGCGCGGGAAGAAATCCGAGCGCGATTGCGACGGGAAGCGACCCGAACGCGATCCCTTGCGCGAGATTCGTGAGCGCGTCGTAGAGAAGCGTGGTAACGAAACCGCACGCAAGCAGGATCGCAAACCGGGCCCGGACGAGAAGTGACGATTCGGGAGCGTGGAGCAGCCAGGGGCGCGCGAGACCGCCGATCGCTCCGACGAGCGCGCCGCCGAGGATCTGCGCCACGAGGATCCAGGGATGCGGCGGGCCGTACGGATTCGCGACGCTGAACACGAGACGCGCCGTCGCACCGATCCAGAGCCCCCATGCGGGACCCGCGAGAAGGCCGGACAGAAAAACCGCCACGGTGAACAGCTCCACGAAAAAGAGGTACGGGAACAGAAGCAGCTTCGCGTAGCCGCACGCGATGGAAAACGCGATGAGGGAGGAACTCAGAACGATGGTCCGCATCGTGAGGAGGCGAGTGCAAACCTACCAGATGATTCCAGGGGGCGCAACGACGCTGCGGCGGGGGCCCGGGGACGGGTGCGATTCGTCCACCGAGCGAGTTGAGGGCCGCCGTGAGGCGGCCCGACTGTCCGAGCGAATGGACGAATCGCGCCCGTCCGTGGACGCCCGGTGGGCGCCCGGTGGGCGCCCGTCCCTGGGCGCGCGGGAAACCGCGCCCGCCTGCCCGCGCGCCGCTAGGTGCGGGAGCGGACGGGACGCCGCGCCCGGAATGCTGCGTCCAGCGGATTCATGATCTCGTCGGGGACCGCCACGCTTCCGATCACGACGCCGGGTGTCCGTTCGCCGTGGTAGTCCGAACCGCCCGTCATGAGAAGTCCGTGGAGCTGGGCGAATCCACGATACCGCTCGACCGCGGCGGTGTCGTGCTTCGAGTGCCAGACCTCGATGCCGTCCAACCCGCGGCGTGCCCACGATGGGATCAGGTGGTCCCGGTTGAGCGTTCCGGGATGCGCGAGGATCGTGACCCCTCCCGCCTCGCGCACGATCGTGGACGCCTCCTCGAGCGTGACCCGAGGCTTCGGCACGTAGGCGGGCGCGTGGTGACCCAGGTAACGCTGGAACGCCTCGTTGAAGTTCTCCACATGCCCTGCCCGAAGCAGCGCCTCGGCGACGTGGGGCCGGCCGAGCGCCCCGCCCCGCGCGATCGACTCGACTTCGTCGAGCGAGATCCGGATGCCGAGACCTTTCAATCGAAGGAGGATCTTGCGCGCACGCTCGCGCCGGCCTTCGCGGTAGCGCTGGACCGCGGCCTCGAGCGTCGCGTCCGTCGGGTCGAAGCCGTAGGCGAGCAGGTGGACGTCCATTCCCTCTTCGGTCACCGAGAGCTCGACACCGCTGATGAGCCGGATGCCGGCCTGTTCCGCGCAGGCCGCGGCGGCGCCGAGACCGTCGAGCGTATCGTGGTCGGTGAGGGAAAAGACCTCCACGCCGTTCCCGGCCGCCATGCGCGACACCTCGTCCGGCGTGAACGACCCATCCGAGGCGGTGGAGTGCATGTGGAGGTCGATGCGCCCCACACTCAGCCTCGATCTTCCGCGCGCGCAAGGCGTTGCTTCAATTCCTTCACCTTGCTTGCGACTTTCAGGAAGTCCACGTTCAAGAGATACACCTCCTCGAAATGCTGGAGCGCACGATCGAGATTGCCGAGCCGCTCGTTCGCCACAGCGAGATTGTACCGGATGCTGATCGTTTCCTCCGGGCCGTAGCCCGGGAGCTCCAGGGCCCGGCTCAGCTCTCGGGCCGCCGACGCGGGCTCGTTCTTCTCGAGGAAGCAGAGGGCGATCATTTCGAGGCACTTCACTTCCATCGGGGTTCCCTTCGAAGCCACCTGGAACTCGCCGATGGCTTCGTCGTAGAGCCCCATTTCCATGTACGCCATGCCGAGATCGTAGTGGCTCTCGTGGTCCTCGCCCGAGATGCGCTCGCTGACGCCCGCCTTGAACTCGTCGATGATCTCCTCGAGATCGATGAGATCGTCCCCGCTCTGGGGCCGTTCCTCGCGTACGCGGACGCTCGCGGCCGGGCGATCGTCCGGAAGCGCGTCGAGGTCGACCGGGCCGCCGCCGGGAGCCGCCCCGTTCAGCAGCGTGTCCAGACGCTGGATCCGGCCGCGGGCCCTTGGGTTCTCCGGATCGATCTCGAGGCAGCGCAGGTACTCCGCGCGCGAGAGATCCCACTCCTCGTGGGCCAGGTAGACCTCGGCCAAATCGAAGCGCGCCCGCGCCTCGGCCGGGCGGTCTCCCACCTGCGCGGTGATGTCGACCAGCCGGCGCAGGGCCGCCTCGTGCGTGGGATCGATGCTCAGGAGGGCCGAAAGAAACTCGCGGGCCCGGTCCGGATCGCCGCGGAAGAAGGCGAGCTCGCTCGCCTTCCAGTACTCCTCGGCCGCGAGATCCTTGTTCCCCGACTGGAGGTAGCCGCGCGCCAGCCCCTCGTGGGTATCGAGCTCCGGCTCCGGCTCGGGCTCAGCCTCCTGGTCGGGCTCCGGCTCCGGCTCGGCCTCAGCCTGCTCGGCCGGGGAAGCCGCCTCTTCCTCGATCGCGGCGGCCGGTTCGGCCGGGGCCGGGGTCGGCATTTCGCGCTCGATCGCGCGCGACGAAGGTTCGAAGCCGGAAGCGGCGTGCGGGGAATCGGGAGGCGGGGCCGCGGGCGTTTCCGGCGCCGCCGTAGCGCCCGAAGCGATCGCGGCGGCAGCCGCATCGGCGGCCGCCACGGGACCCGCTGGGCTCACGGGCGCGGCGCGGAAGGAGGACAGGAGCGATGGCGCGAGGGTGGAGACGCGCTCACGGATCGCCTCCGCTTCTTCGAGACGGCCGGTGAGCTTGGCCCGTTCGGCGCGCCTCAGAAGCTCGCGCCCGCCGCGCTCCGGCTGGTCGGCGCGAAGGGCGATCTCGACGTACTTCTCCGAGAGGTCGAAATTGTCGGCCGAGAGCTTGAGCACCTCGTCCAGCACGTCGAGCGCGGCGTCGTGATCCTGTCTCCGGATGGATCCCTCCGCGAACTCGAGAAAGTGGATCTGCGCGTCGCCGTACAGCCCCTCTTTGGCGTAGAGCTCCCCGAGCGTGCGATGGATCGCGAGGTCTTCCTTGGAAATGCGGAGGATCTTCTTGCAGACGGCGATCGCGTTCTTGTAGAGCTCGCTCTTCGCGTATTCATCGATGGCCTGGCGGTAGCGCCGCACGGCTTCCTGCATCGAGCCGCGCTTGGAGAGGAGGTCGGCCACGACGATGAAGTCGTAGGGATCTTTGTCACCTCCCTCGAAGAGCTTCTCGTATTCGGCGATGGCGCCGTTCACGTCGCCCTTCTGGACGAGCTGCTGCGCCTTCCGCTTGACCGCGACGCTACGATCCACGCTCAGCCCTCGTTCCCGACCGCAGAAAAATCAGCGCTCATTCCGACCGCATCCGCCGATCGACCTGTTCCGCGCACGAATGGTGCAGCTCCTTCGCCCGCGCGACGGATCGCTCGATCCGGGATTCGAAATCCTCGCGTTCGGGTTCGGGCAGATCTTTGAGATTGATCCTGACGTTCAACGCCGCTCCCTCCACGCCGCTCCGCGCGAGCCATGCCGCGACACCCGCGTCGCTCACGGCCTTCACGTTCCCGTAGCAGGCGACCGCGAGCGCGACCTCGAGCGCGCGCACGCAGGCCTCCGCGGTGGCCAGCGGCACCAGGGTCGCGCCTCGGGCCGCCTCCACCAGCGTCTTTTCCCGCAGCGCCGATTCCTCGGGCGTGCGCTGGGAAAGCCGGAACGCGTTCCGGAACCCCTCGAACGCGCGCGCGTCCTCCCGCACGAGGTCGAACAATTCGTGCCGCAGCGATTCCGCCTGCGCCTCCACTTCGCGCATCCGCGCTTCGTGCTCGGCGTATTTCTGCTTCCCGATCGTGAGCCGCGCGACCATCGCCGAGAGGGCCGACGCGAGCGCCCCGGCCAGGGCCGAAACGCTACCGCCCCCGGGCGTCGGCGCGGCCGACGCCACGGAATCCAGGAACTCCGCCACGGTCTGCTCGGTCGCGCCGACGCGACGCGCGAGGCGGTTCTCGAGGATCTGGTCCCGGGAGAAGTTCTCGATCCTCAGGGCATGCTCGGCGACGTCGATCAACGCGGCCTGGCACACAAGCCCGACGACCTCGCTGCCCACGATCGGAACTCCGTAGCGGTCCGCCTCCTCCTTGATGAGCGCGAAGACGCGCTGCACCGGCGTCCCCCACGTGTTCACGAGATTCATCGAGATCTGAACGATCCCTCGTTCCCTGAGCTCGAACCCGAGCGCCTTGACGTAGCGGAGTCCGCCCGATTGGAAGCGGATCGCTTTCGCGATCCGCTTCGCGATCTCGACGTCCCGCGTTCCGAGATTCACGTTGAACGCCAGCAACGGCATGCGGGCGCCCACCGCGATCGCGCCCGCGCTCGGGTGAATCGCGTTCGGCCCGAAATCGGGCGCGCGGTCGGGGTTCGTTCCGATCTCGCGCGCCAACCCCTCGAATTCTCCGCGTCTCACGTCGGCGAGATTCTGCCGGGACGGACGCGTCGCAGCCGCCTCGTAGAGATAGACCGGGATCTGGAGCTCCGCGGCGATCCGTTCGCCCGCGAGTCGGGCCAACCCCACGCACCGCTCCAGCGTTGTCGTTCCGATCGGAACGAAGGGCAGGACGTCGGTCGCTCCCATGCGGGGATGCTCGCCTCGATGCCGGCGCAGGTCGATCAGCTCGGTTGCCTTCCTGACCCCCTTGAGCGCCGCCTCCACCACGGCTTCAGCCTCCCCCACGAACGTGATGACGCACCGGTTGTGGTCGGCGTTCATCTCCTGGTCCAACACCCGGACCGACCGATCGCTCGAAATTTCGGCAGCGATGGCCCGAACTACAGATAAATTTCGGCCCTCGCTGAAGTTGGGGACGCACTCCACAAGTTCGCTCATGCCCTCTCCTTACCGAGAACGAGGTTCATCGAATGAATGGCTGCAATTACGCTAAATCACAACGTTGCAAGCTACTGGGATGGTATCTTCACGCGCAACGGGAATGATGAACGCGATCCTCAACGACGACCCCGCGCTTCACCACCGTCCGGACGTGTTCGTCCGCGTAGTGATACGCGACATGACGGTAGTCCCGGGCGTCGTAGAGAGCGAGGTCGGCCTGATGGCCGGGTTGGATGCGGCCGAGCCTGGCCCCCTCTCCGACCGCGCACGCCGCGTTGGCCGTCGCGGCCAGCCAGGCCTCCGCCGGAGTGAGTTTCATCTGGGTCACGGCGAGGGTCATCGCCATCGGCATCGAGGACGACATGTTGCTGCCCGGGTTGAAGTCCGTCGCGAGCGCGACCGGAAGTCCCATCTCCACCATGACCCGTGCGCGCGCGTACGGCAGACCGAGCGTGAATGCCGTCCCCGGCAAGAGGACCGCGGCTACGCCGACCTCGGCCATCGCGCGGAGTCCCTGAGGTGAGGCGTGGAGCAGATGGTCCGCGGACACGGCGCGTAGCTCGGCCGCGAGCGCCGCGGCCCCGACGTCGGCCAGCTCGTCGGCGTGGAGCTTGACGCCCAGTCCGCACTCCCGTCCCCGGAGCAGAATCCGCCGCGACTCTGCGACCGTGAACACTCCCTCGTCGCAGAAGACGTCGCAATAGCGCGCGAGATGCTCCTTCGCGATCGCCGGGATCATCTCCTCGATCAGGAGCGCGACGTAATCCTCGCGGCGCGCGCGGTGCTCGTCCGGCACCTCGTGCGCGCCGAGAAAGGTCGGGATGATCTCGACTGGAGAGGTCTTTGCCGCGCGCTTCAGCGCCTGGAGCTGCTTCCGTTCCCCGTCGAGCGAGAGTCCGTAGCCGCTCTTCGCCTCGACCGTGGTCGTTCCCTGGGAGAGAATCCGTTCCAGCCGCCGCGCGACGGAATCGGCGAGTGAATCTTCGGAGGTGGCGCTGAGCTGGCGTACGCTCTCCCGGATCCCGCCCCCCTTCTCCGCGATCGCCGCGTAGGTTTCGCCGCACGCGCGCGCATCGAATTCCATTTCGCGCGTCCCGGGGAAGGGGAGATGCGTGTGGCAGTCGATGAAGCCGGGCGCGACCAGGTGTCCTCGGGCGTCCGCGACGCGGAGGGCCTCCCGCTCGGGATAGCGGGCGAGAACCTCAGCCGTCCTTCCGACGGCAACGATCGTCCCCCCCATGCACGCGACCGCCGCATCCTCGAGGAGAACCGGACGGTCGAGGTCGCGGCCGAGGAGGGGGCTAGAACCCTCGGGCGCCGTGATGAGCTGGGCGGCCGAGACGACCAGAAGGTCGCATTTCAAAGGCGGCCGTCCCTCATCGAATGCCGCGCGTCACGATTCGGTGGGGATGGGGAGTTTGTGTTTGCGCGCCACGGCCCGCGCCTCGGGATACCCCGCGTCGGCGTGGCGCCAGATTCCGGTCGCGGGATCGTTGTTGAGGACGCGTTTCAGGCGCGCGAGGCCGGCGGGCGTCCCGTCGGCGACCATCACCATTCCCGCGTGGATCGAGTTCCCGATCCCGACCCCGCCGCCGTGGTGTACGGAGACCCAGGAGGCGCCGGACACGGCGTTCAGAAGCGCGTTCAGGATGGGCCAATCCGCGATCGCGTCGCTTCCGTCCCGCATGCCTTCGGTCTCGCGGTACGGCGAAGCGACCGAACCGCAGTCCAGGTGATCGCGCCCGATCACGATCGGGGCTTCGACCTCCCCGCGCTCCACGAGACGGTTCAGCGCCTCCCCGAAACGCTCCCGCTCTCCCATGCCGAGCCAGCAGATGCGCGCGGGAAGTCCCTGGAAGCGGACGCGCTCCGAGGCGAGACGGATCCAGCGGTGGAGCGATTCATTATGTGGGAAAAGCTCGAGGACGGCGCGGTCGGTGGCCGCGATATCGGCGGGGTTGCCGGAGAGAGCGACCCAGCGGAACGGTCCCTTCCCCTCGCAGAAGAGCGGCCGGATGAAGCGGGGGACGAAACCGGGAATGTCGAAGGCGTCCGCGACTCCCGCACGCACGGCCTGGCCGCGGATGTTGTTCCCGTAGTCGAACGTGACCGAGCCCCGCGCGAGGAATCCGAGCATCGCGCGCACGTGAATGCCCATCGAATCGATGGAGCGGCGCACGTACTCCTTCGCGTCGCTTCGCCTCAGGGCAACGGCGTCCGCGAGGGAGAGGCCCGCCGGAATGTACCCGTTCAGCTCGTCGTGCGCCGAGGTCTGGTCGGTGACGAGGTCGGGTCCTGCGCCGCGGCGCGCGATTTCCGGCAAGACCTCGGCCGCGTTTCCGATCAGCCCGATCGAGACCGCCTCCTGCTTCCGTACGGCCTCGTCCACCCACCGGAGCGCTTCCTCGATCGAGTCCGTGCTCCGGTCGAGGTAGCGCGTCTCCACGCGGCGGCGCACGCGTTCGGGATCGACTTCGACGGCGAGGCAAACGCCCCCGTTCATCGTGACCGCGAGCGGTTGGGCGCCGCCCATCCCTCCGAGTCCCGCCGTCAGCGTCCAGCGGCCGCGGAGCGAGCCGCCGAAAGTCTGGCGCGCCGCCTCGGCGAAAGTCTCGTACGTTCCCTGCAAGATTCCCTGGGTCCCGATGTAGATCCACGATCCGGCGGTCATCTGGCCGTACATCGTGAGCCCCTTGGCTTCCAGAATCCGGAACTCGTCCCACGTCGCCCAGGCCGGCACGAGGAGCGAGTTCGCGAGGAGCACCCGAGGCGCATCGGGATGGGTCTTGGCGATGCCGACCGGCTTTCCGGATTGGACGAGAAGCGTTTCGTCGTTCTCCAGCGCGCGGAGCGACCGGACGATCGCGTGGAACGCATCCCAGCTTCGCGCGGCCTTGCCGGTGCCGCCGTAGACCACGAGGTCCTGCCAGCGCTCCGCGACCTCGGGGTCGAGGTTGTTCATCAGCATCCGGAGGGCCCCTTCCTGATGCCAGCCCTTGCACGAGCGGTTCGGCCCGCGGGGCGCGCGGACCGCCTCCTGGGGCGGCGTGCCCGCCATCACGTCCGCGCGCGCGGTCAAAACGGCTCCACCTGGGCCAGGTCCGCGGCGGCGCCGGAAGCGATCCATTCGTCCAG